>CBDUMN010000020.1:0-45821 GCA_965368335.1 uncultured Rhodospirillales bacterium | reverse complement strand
CGGCGCTTTGACCCAAGAGTACTTGCCTTCGTCTTCGAAGTCCGTGTACTGCGGGTTGGTTTCGCCCTTCCAGGGATGCAGGGGCTTGTCGCCCTCATACCAAGCGTGCTTGGAGCTTTCCTCGACGCCATCGCGGAAGTAAGGATCGTTGAAGTCCTTAATCGGCGTAACACCGGCCAGATCGAGGTTCTCGACGAAGCCGCCGATAAGGTCGAACTGGGTCCCTTTGGTGTCCTGCGGACAGTCGGGCACGGAGAGGTAATTGGTCACCCCGCCACCATACTTGGTCCAATCCAGATAGAATGCGCCTACCGCCGAGACGTCGGTCAGGTAGGTGGACTTAACGAACTTATCGAGCTTGTCGATAAAGTTCTTAATCAGCATCAGGCGCTCAATGTTCAGCACCGACGGAGCGTCGTGGCTGATGGAGTTACTGATACCGCCCACGGCGACGTTCTGAATATGCGGGCTCTTGCCGCCGAGAATGGCGACGATCTTGTTGGCGTGGTTCTGGATATCCAGCGCCTGAAGATAGTGAGCCACGGCCAGAAGGTTGACTTCCGGGCTCAGCTTCATGGCCGGGTGGCCCCAGAAGCCGCTGGCGAACGGACCCAACTGACCCGACTGAACGAAGGTTTTCAGACGCTCCTTCACCGCCGTCATCTCATGGACGCCGTTCAACTCCCAATCGGAAATGCTTTCAGCCAACTTGGCGGTCGCCGCCGGATCGGCATCGAGCGCGGAGACTACATCGACCCAGTCAACGGCCGAGAGGTGATAGAAGTGGACGATATGGTCCTGCACGGCATGGGCGGTCTGGATGATGTTACGCACCAACTGCGCATTGACCGGCACTTCCATTTGCAGGGCGTTTTCCACGGCGCGCACCGAAGTAATGGCGTGAACCGTAGTGCAGACACCGCAGAAACGCTGGGTATACATCCAGGCTTCGCGCGGATCGCGGCCGATAAGGATCTGCTCAATGCCCCGCCACATCTGGCCCGAAGACCAGGCCTTGGTGACGTGGCCGTCGTCAACTTCAACGTCGATACGAAGGTGTCCTTCGATACGGGTAATGGGATCAACGGTAATACGAGTACTCACAATACTTACTCCTTAAACCTAGTGCCTTACGCTTGTTCGCTGCGATGCAGCACAGGCAGGGTTTTCACGACGACCAGATAGGCCATGATTTCGAATGAGATGACGCCAAGGGTCACCATGATCTCAGGAGCGGACGGGAAGTAAGAGAACCCGGGTCCCGGATCGTAGGTGAAGAGGAAGGCATCAAATCGATAAAGAGCGCCGGCAAACAGCATGCTCACGGCGGCGAACAACAGCTTCGACGGACTTTGTCGCATCGTCGGAGAAGCAATGATAACCGCTGGCAAGACGAAGAGTATCGTCTCGATAATGAACATGAGGCTTGCGAAATCTCCAGCGAAGATCAGACCGATCTTGCCTTGCGCGGCGAGGACGGCGAAGCGGATGACCAGGAAAGCGATCATCAGCCACACGGATACTTTGCCCAGCACCGCCAGCAATGGAGTTTCGTCAGCGCCGCCAAAGCCCACACGGGCCAGAGAGGCTTCGAAGATCACGATGGAGTAGCCCATGATGATCGCCGTAAGAACCGCCAGGAGCGGTTGGAACTGCAAGACCTGCCAGAGCGGATCCACTTTGTAGCCCATGATGATGAGCATGGAGCCAAGAGAGCTCTGATGCATGGTCGGGAGAAGAACGCCAAGGGCGATGAAGAAGAAGAGGGTTTTATCCAACACCTTCAACAAGCCCGTCGCACCAATCTTTTCAAGGTAGGCCGGAGAGAACTCGATAATCAGCACAATGATGTAAAGTGAGACGCAGAGGCCCACTTCGAGCATCACCGAGTTGAAGTTCCAGTTCCATGGCAGCAGGATATTATAGAACTGCCACCAGCGGCCCATATCGAAGATCGCACCGAAACCGCCCAAGGCGTAGCCCGCCAGACTGGCGAGCAGCGCCGGACGCACCAAGGGGTGATAACGCCCCTTGTTGAACACGTAGACGGTAAAGGCCAAGGCGTAACCGCCACAGGCCAGGCCGGTGCCGATGATCACGTCGTAGACCACCCAAATCCCCCAAGGGAACCCGCCGTTAATGTTGGCGACCGCACCCATGCCGTCGGTAAAACGCTCAACCATGAAGTAGAGGCTGATTGCGAAAATCACGGCGAAGAACAGGAAGGCGGGCGTCAGGATACGCCCACCGAGAGGTTTATACGCACTCATGAGTCACCTCCATTTTCTTCGCCATCGACATTGCGCTTAACCAGGAAAGAGAGGCCGGCAAGCGCCACGGCCGGAAGGGCCAGATAGCTGTAAAGCGAATGCTGCACCCCTTCGGAAATGGACGCGTAAGAGCGCTCCTCCAGAGGCGGCATACCCAACTTATCGAAGGAGACGGCGGAAATGTGCATGACGTTGGTTCCGCCAGCTTCCTTCTCGCCCCAAACATGGTTTTTGTAAGTGGGAACCGGTTTTTCGTGATAGCTGTCCGGCTTGCGAACGTCGCCGCGCGGATAGTTGTAAATCTCGCCGGGCTTCAGCTCCATACGGCGCTTGGCCTCGGCCAACAATGCATCGCGCGTTCCGAACAGGGTCGCCCCGGTCGGACAGGCTTCGGCACAACCGGTCGTCATGCCCTTGTCAATCCGCTCGACGCCCTTCTGGTTACACATCTGACACTTGGCGATCTTGCCAAAGGCCCGGTCGTACTGGAACTGCGGCACGTTGTAAGGACAGGCCGTCATGCAGGTCCGGCAACCGATACAGGCGTCCGGGTCGTAGGTGACGATGCCGGTATTGGCCTGTTGCTTCAATGCCGTGACCGGACAGGCCGAAACACAGCCCGGATCGACACAATGCATACAGCTCCGCTTCTCGAAAGCGAACCCGTCCTGCTCGGCGTCTTTCACCGCCGCCGTTCCGTCTTTGAAAATCTTGATGACGTTCAGCGTTTGACCGCTCAGGTCGGCGGCCGCATCATAGGCTTCGTCGCCGTTACGGAAAATCGGCTCCATGCCATTGATTTCCTTACAGGCCGCAACACAGGCCTTACAACCGACACAGAGGGTTGAGTCATAGAGCATGCCAACGGCTTCACCGTTGGGCTCTAGATTGGGACGCGCTTCGGCGGACCCGGAGGATACGCTACAGACAACTGCAGCGGCCCCCGTCCCCAAGGCTCCCTTTAAGAAATCCCTTCGTTCCATTTGCCTCTCCCTTACGCGTCTTGGCTGCCGGAACTATCGGAACCACCGCTTGCCTTTTTGCCAGCCATCAAAGCCGCACCGACGGCGACACCGGCGGCTGCGCCACCAATGGCCGCGGCAGTCGGGGAAATACCCTGTTTCTGCTCACGGTCGGCAATTTCGGGGAAGGCGTTGGGCGGCGTATGAGTCTTAACGTCAGCCAGGGCGAACATGGGCTTATTGAACCCGATACCCTGTTCGGAACAACCGAAGCAGGGATGCCCGACACCAACCGGCCAGACACCGCCGCCCACGTTGTTGAACTCAAGGCTCGGACAGTTGTTGTAGGTCTCGGGACCTTTACAGCCGAGCTTATAAAGGCACCAGCCTTTGCGGTGACCTTCATCGCCGAACTCGGTGGCGAAGCGGCCCGCATCGAAGTGCGGACGACGGTAGCAGTTTTCGTGGATCAGGCGACCGTAAGCCCACTTGGGACGGTTCTGCTCGTCGAGCGGCGGCAACTTGCCGAAGGTCACGAAGTAAAGGACCGTGCCGAGGAAGTTGGCCGGATTGGGTGGGCAACCGGGAATATTGACGACCGTCTTGCCGGGCAACACAGCCTGCGCGCCGCGCGCTTCGGTCGGGTTGGGCGAAGCGGACTGAACGCCGCCCCAGCTTGCGCAAGAACCGAAGGCGACAATCGCCGCAGCATGTTCGGCGGCTTCCTTGGTGGCGTGCAGCATGGTTTCACCGGCAATCTTGCAGTAGATGCCGCCGTCCTTGATAGGAATGGCCCCTTCAACGACCAGGAGGTACTTGCCTTTGTTTTCCTCCATGGACTTTTTCTTCATTTCTTCGACCTTATGGCCCGCGCCCGTATCCAGGGTCTGGTGGTAGTCGAGCGAAATCAGGTCGAGGATCAAATGCTCAAGCGATGGCTGTTCGGATCGCAAAAGCGATTCCGACGGACCGGTGCACTCCTGGCCATGCAGCCAGATCACCGGCGGCCGTTTTTTCGGCTTGGGATCGGCAATGGTTTTAGCCATGGCGACGGCAGCCTGGGTCGAAAGTCCCAGAGACGCGGCGACGCCGGTGCAGAATTTAAGGAATGTACGGCGCGTGACTCCCAGTCTTTTCTCAATAAATGAGAAATCGAAATCACCCGTATCAATGTCATGATCAGCCATCAGGCCCCCCCCAACGGTTACGTTAAATTCCCGCCTTGCTAACGGATGAAGCAAGGCAATTACCTTGCGCGGATACCCCAGAACTCCCTGCCCGCGAACGCGAGACGCAATAAACTACCCCCCTCATAGCAATTACCGCGCCAAACTTTATTTCGCAGGGACACAATTTTTCAAACAAGGGATTCCAGCCACTTACCGCAACGCAACATTGCAAGCCATTTTCATTCAAATTTCACAGCTGGAAGAAAATATTCCATATAGAAATATACTTTCCATAGGCCTGGAAAACATATTTCCATCAATATGTTATAAAGAATTGGTATTACCAGACGCGCGAGATGAACAATCTCTAGAGCTCTTCCTCTAAAGAGAACGAGCTATCTTTTAATGCACTGTACAGACCATGCAGGGATCGAAGGAGCGGACGATATGCTGAACGGCGACGGGCGAGGTTTCGCCCTCGCGGATCGGCGCGCCGACAAGCGCCTGCTCCAAGGGGCCAGGCGTCCCGGAAGTATCGCGCGGTGAAAAGTTCCAGGTGGTCGGCGCAACGATCTGATAACGGTGGATCATCCCGCCTTTGAGCACCATCCAATGCCCAAGACTGCCGCGCGCCGCCTCGGTCGTTCCCTGGGCCTGCACCTCATCAGGCATCTCACCATGGACGCAGAATTCATCTTTCAGGCGAAATTCATCAACCCACCGGTCCATTTGAAAAATCAATCGCGCCGCCTCCATCAGTCTCGCCACCACCCGACCATGAACCGTGCCGCCATCTTCACTCAGCAGCTTTTGAACAAGCGCATTTCCGGCAATCGCTTGGCGGGCCAAGGCCCCAACCTCGACAACGCCGCCATTAAGACGCGGAGCCTTACACCAACTATAAGCCCCTTCTTTCTCCGCATCCGGCAGAGTATCGATCTCAAAAGGATGGCCGACACCACCCGACAACCAAGCGCTAGCCGGGTCTTCCGATACGCCCCCTAAATCGAGCGCACTGACAACTCCATCCTCCCAGAGGCCGCCAGATAGCCAGAGCGCCTCCTCACCGGGATAGGCTCCATAGCTCATCATACGTCCCGGCGTTTTGCCCAACTGGTTTAGACCCAGATCTCGCGACATGCTCAGAAAGCGGGCGAAATCCGAACTGGGCTTTTCCTCGGCCCAGGCCGTCAGCGCCTCAGGCGTTTCCAGCGCTAAAACATTTTCCAGATTATCGCCGAAAACCACACGTTCCAAAAAACGCCGGGTTTCGGAAAGAACGGCGAGAAGACGCACTCTCTCGCCCTGGTCCACGGCTTTGGTGGTGCCGCCCGGCTGGATGGCGAGACTATGCGGCCATTTACCGGCCAGAATACCAACCACATGAAGCAGACGGTTGCGGGCGGGCAGAAAGTCCTTCGAAGCCGCCCCCTTAACCGCAGCGAACCGCTGCACCGCCCCCTCATACCAAGGACGCCCCGCATAAACCTCGCGGGTAAAGTCGGGCATAAAGAAGAGATAAAAGTGGGACAGATGGTCCGACAGGTTTTCGGCCGCCGAAACCAAATTGGCCGCCAAGCGCCCATTAGGGGCAGGCTTCAGGCCCATGGCGTTAGCCAAAGCGCGCGACGCGGCGACCGATTGCGACACCGAGCAGATGCCACAGATACGCGGCGCAATGACCAGAGCGTCGCCCGGCGTCTTGCCTTCCAGAATCTGTTCAAACCCGCGATACATGGGCGCATTGACCCGCGCACCGGTCACTTGGCCTTCCGATGTTTCGAGCGTTACCTCCAAATCCCCCTCAACCCGGTTGAACGGTCCGACGATCAGCCGGGTCATGGCTTGCTCCTTCCTTTGGCCGGGGGCACCTTGATGTGCGGAGTGCGGGCATTCTGCTTGACCCGTTCGGGCGTCGCCGATTTCGACAAAGCCGCGAGGGCGACAAACCAAGCCTTGGGCATATCGACCGGCAGACCAACGGGCAGACCGCCGACGGTCGGCGTTTCCTGATAATTCTTGGCTTTTTCAAAACCGGGCGAGGTGCAGGCGACGCAGGTATAGCCTGCATCGGTGCAGGTGCCGCCACCGTTCCAGACCCGCAAGTTGCAGTCGCCCGACGCCTGTGTCGCCTTGCAGCCCAGCTTCTCCATCAGACAGCCGCGCTCGGAAAGCTTGGACGCACTTGCTTTGTATTCGTAGAATTCATTGCGCGCGCAACCATGGTGAGCCAAATGATCGGCAAACAAACGGGGCCGCGCAAAGAAGTCCAGATCATCCGCCTCCATCTCACTGCGCGTCAGCGAAACAAGCACCTCGAAAATCCATCCCGGATGAGGGGCGCACCCGGCGACATTGATCGCTGGAAGACCGGATTTAGAGCGATACCCATCGCCCAGCAACCCACCGGGACGGTCGCCATTATACATCAAGCCGCAAGCATCCGTCGGATTGGCCCCACCCGCCGGAATACCGCCAAACGACGAACAGGTTCCCACGGCCACCGTATAGCGGGCCCGGGCCGCTAGCTCCTTGACCCAGGAGGCCATGGAACGCCCGGTGCCGGAAACCATTTGAAATTTGCCCGTACCGCCGGGCCCCCGAAGAATGCTTCCTTCGACACAGAGAATATCGAGCGGAATTTTACCCGTAGCGACGCTTTTCAAAACGTCGAGAGCTTCGTCGCCACTTTCCAGGCTCAAAGCCGGATGCCAAAGCAGGTTGAGGCCGAAAGTCTCAAACCCGGCAGCCAAACCTTCTGCGCCTTCGCTCAACAAAGACATGGTGCAGCCGCCGCAGCTTCCGGCTTGCAACCAGAGAACGTTCAAGGGAGCGTCGGTCATGGGGCGTCCTCCACCACCGGAAACGTCACCACAAACCGCGCCCCGCCCTCGGGTCCCTGATCGATATCGATATCGCCACCGTGTTCCTGAACGATACCGTAACTGATCCACAAGCCCAGCCCGGTACCTTCACCCACCTCTTTGGTCGTATAAAACGGTTCGAAAATTTTGTCGCCTTCATCCCCGCCGATCCCCGGCCCGTTATCGCTGACCGAAACCGCGACCATTCCGCCATCGATTTTACCGACCACAGCAATCCGCGGGCTCTCCACTTCCGACATGGCGTCGACCGCATTTTGCACCAGATTGACGAAGACCTGATGGATCTGACCGGAATTGCCTTTGACCGGCAGTTCATCGGGAAGTTCGGCTTCAACCGCCACAGGACGACTACCACTGCGGGTCGCCCAGTGAATGGCCGTATCGAGCACCCGCGTCAGGTTAAAAACCTCGGGCTCGGTCTGGCGGTGATAGGACAGTCTACGCAGGCTTTTGACGATTTCGCTGACCCGTTCGGCCCCCTCGATAGTCCCTTCAATCAACGACGAAAGGTCTTCCAGCATCCGGTCTATGCGAAGCTCCTGACGCAAAGCCTCCCGCTTCTCTTCATCAGCCCCTTGGTGAATGACCGAGAGATAGGTGGTCAGGCGCTTTCGGTAGCGCTCCAGCGCATGAACGTTGCCATAGACGAAACTGATGGGATTGTTCAACTCATGAGCGACGCCCGCAACCAACCGACCGAGACTCGCCATTTTTTCCTGCTGGATCATCTGCTGCTGGGCCTGCTTCAACTCGGCATGGGCCCTGTTAAGCGCCTCATAGGCGCGTCGCAATTCCCCCACCGGGCGACCGGTCAACACCAACCCGTCGCGCCGCCCTTCGTGGTCGTGCCGCACGGAACCGGTAACGGCCACCACATCGGTCACGCCGTCTTTCGTGTTGAACCGCACCTCGCATTCACGGCCCTCGCCCTCTTCGGCATTCTGGCGAATGGCGTTGAACAGAAACCGGTCTTCCTCGGGCAACAAGGTGGAAAGTCCACGCCCGATCATGTCGTTTTCAGCCAATCCGGTCACCTCGACCATCGCCTTATTGACCTGCAAAACGTCGAAATACCGGTCGCAGACGATCAGCACGTCGGAAACGGACTCGACCACGCTGGAGATGAACCTTTGGGCGTCTTCCAGGGCAGCGTTCTTTTCTTCAAGATCCACTTCGTAGCGAATCAGGTCGGAATAGACTTCGTCCATTTTCTGGATGACTTCGATCCAGGCGGACTCCTGCGCCCCGCCAAACTCAAGCGCACCTAAAGCTTCTGTATCCAGAACGGCGATGGGGCGGTCTTTTTCAGGCTGGGTCATGGCGGCCTCACAGAACCATCAAATGCTCATCAGGCCGCTCAATACCGTAACGCTGAAGCTTGGAACGCAAGCCCACCCGCGACAGCCCCAGAGCATTGGATGTGCGGCTGATGTTCCAGCCATAGCGATCAAGCGTCGCCTGGATGATTTTAACCTCTAGCTCTTCAACCTGATCTTTGAGCGTTCCATCCCCTTCAAATTGACCGAAATCCCCCCGCCTGGGCGGTAAACCTTTCAGGCGATCAGAAACGACGTCGGGCTCAACCCAGGCCCCATCTGTCAGCGCCACCATCCGTTGGATTTCATTTTGCATTTCACGCACATTGCCCGGCCAGGCATAGGCGCAAAGCAAAGTCTCGACCTCACGGGTGAACCCCCTGACCGATTTGCCGAAACCGCTCGCCGCCTGCTTGAGCAATTGCCCGGCGACCAACGGAATATCCATGGGACGTTCTCTAAGCGGCGGCAAATGCACGGGGAACGCTGCGAGGCGATAAAAAAGGTCCTGGCGGAACCGGCCCGAGCGAACGTCTTGCTCCAAATCCCGGTTGGTCGCCGCGATGATCCGCACGTCGACGCTGCGGGTCCGCTGCGCGCCAAGTGGCCGAATTTCCCCCTCCTGCAACACCCGCAGCAACTTGACTTGGAACGCCGGAGAAGTTTCGCCGATCTCATCGAGAAACACCGTGCCGCCACTGGCCTTTTCAAACAGACCGATCCGATCCTGATAGGCCCCGGTGAAGGCCCCTTTCTTCGAACCAAACAGCTCGCTTTCCAACAACTCGTCCGGCAAAGCGCCGCAGTTTTCAACGACGAAAGGCTTGTCGGCTCGGCCCGAGGCGTAGTGGATGGCCCGCGCCATCAACTCCTTGCCGGTCCCCGACTCGCCGGTGATCAGAACCGAAATATCGAACTCGGCGCTACGACGGGCCAAATCGCAAGCCCCTTCCAGCGGACTTTCCGGGCTCCGAATGATCTTCTTAAATTCATAGAAGCGCTTGAGTTCCGATTGTTTTTTGGCGACCACCTGCTTGAGGCTGTCGGCCTTCATCTTCATCTCGACCGCCGCACTTTCATTTTCCTGCTGAAGACTGTGAAGCTGCACGGCGCCGCGCACGATGGTCAGCAGTTCGTCAGGGTCCCAAGGCTTGGTGATATAGCGATAGATACCGGCTTCGTTGACCCCGGCAATGATGTCGTCGGACTCGGTAAAGCCCGAAATAATCATCCGCACAGGTTCCGGCCAGCGCTCCCGCACCTGCGAGAGAAACTCAACTCCGGTCATGCCCGGCATCCGCTGATCACAAAGCACCAGATGGACCATCTCGCCTTCAAGGAGCCGCTCGGCTTCCATGGCGTTGCTTGCGGTCAAGACGTCGAATTCCTCATCCAGGACCCGTCGCAACGTTTCCTGTGAGCGAACTTCGTCATCGACAACCAATATCATCGGCCGACCGGCCATAAGCGCCTCGCAATCCCCGTTTAACTTCGTTTTTTAGGCATTATAGCCGACGGAGAAAGCGGCGAAAAGCGGCGAAATGACAATTCGGCGACCAGCGGAAAGAAACTTACCAGCCTAACCTACCACTTCACTTCTCGGCAGGACGAAGCTTTGGCACAAGTGCGCTTGTTGATCGGCAATCGCCTTTCCGGCAAGCAGCCTAAACCCACAAGCCATCGCCATACGCGCCGCCGAGGTCGTACTCAAGTCGAAAACGAAAGGCCGCAATCCGATTTCCACCGCCTGCGCCGAGAAATGCTTCAATTGAAGCTGAACCATATCGTCCGGGCCACCACGCAGCGGAAAGCCCACGAAGGTCGCACCGGCTCTTTTGAAAATCTCAAATAACCGACTTTCCCGAGCGCACCGAACACTGATCAAAGGCGTATAGTTTTTAACGAAGGCCACCGCCTCTAAAATATTCTTTTGTCCAAAAGATTCCGGGTCGCCAACAAGCTCGATAATTAAATGAAGCGACGGGAAATGCGTCATGGCCGAACGCTCAAATGCCGCTGCGATCTGGGCCCGCGATTCTCCCATCAAAGAGTTCAAACGAATAGGCACCACAACGGGAGGAATGCGACCTCCACTTTCCTTCACAAGCTTCAACGCCTTGCCGATCACATGACGGTCAAGATCGACGCAAAGCGGATCACGATCCCGTCCATGAAGAACATCGTCATACATGAAAGCTCCATAATCCGTTTGCCTGACCGGACAACAATGCTGGGCGACGATTTTCTCTTGTTGCGAATTCCAGACGGGAAAAAAGGTAACCCCAACATTTTCAATAAACTGGAGGCCGATTTCTTTTGGCGGCGGCTCTGAAACTGAGTGAACAAAAGCCTCGGCGAAAGAGGCGAAATCATCATCCTTCATTTTCTTGATAATGGAAGATGCATCACCCACAGATACAGCGAGCTTCAAATGCCGGAACTGTTCGGCATTCTTTCCGAGCAGACGATTGGCAATGGCGTCGGCAATTTGGTCGGATTTAATTCGACCATCCTCAACGTTCATATCCGGCAACAAAAGAAAGAAAGAGCTTCGACCGTGCCGAACGTACGTCTGACCGGGGCTGAGCTGAGATTTGATTACAGCCTCTGAAATAGCCAGGGCTTTATCGGCCAAAAGCTCCCACTTTTCACCGAGATATTTTTTGATATCGGCAAGCGAAACGAAATGCAAATGCCCTGAGGCCGCCGTCACTTCGCCCTGTTTGATGGATCGCAACACCGCTTCCATTTGCTTTGGCGTCTGCTTGGGGCCCGGTGATTTTTCAGTTCCCCCCCGCTTCAACAAGGCCTCAACTTTCATCGAAAGAATATCGAGATCGACCGGCTTGCCGATGCAGTTATCGGCCCCAAGACGAAAACCTTCTATGAGTTCTTTTTTCTCTCCACTGTCGATCAACAAAACAACCAGCGGATCATCACCTATTTTCTCCCGAATGCCGGACAGCACCTTGAAGCCCGACATCTGTTTTGGCCTAGTCGCCAGAAGGATAATGTCCGGTCGTTGGGAGTCGGCCAACTCAAGGCCTTGCTTTCCGGAATTAGACAACAAAACCTTATGTCCGGTGGCCTCAAGCACATGAGCGACGGCATGCAAGAAAACCTTATCGCCATCAATGCAAAGAATACGAGCCATTATCTCTCCGCGTAGCGGCGGCTCTTTTCAATTCGGCCGCCTGCAATTTAGTAGAAAGCATTATGACGCATATATGAGCACTACCTTTGCGGATGCCAGCCTTACGCCACAACTTCGAACAAAAAACCGAACTGGCGATTATAGATGGACGATTTTACCCGGATTCATGATATTGTCGGGGTCGATGCCGCGTTTGATGGCGCGCATCATATCGAGCGCATCACCATATTCCCGCTCCAGCGCCTTGATCTTGCCATGTCCCACGCCATGCTCGCCAGAACAGGTGCCTTCCAACTCCAGGCCCAAGGCGACAATCTGCTCGCTTAAGGCTTGGGCGTCGGCAATCTCCTGCGGATCTTCGGCATCGATAAAAATAAGGAAATGAAAATTCCCATCGCCCACATGGCCAAGGATGAAGGTTGGGTAAGGACTTTTATCGAGCAAGGCCTGGGCCTGCTCAATCGCCATAGCCAGTCGCGATATGGGGACACAGACGTCGCCAACATAGCCTTCCTTGCCCGGATAGTGGGCGCGCGAGGCGTAGTAGGCGTCATGACGGGCCCGCCAGAGACGATCTCTGTCCTCCTGTTCGCTCGACCATTGGAAGCCCCGTCCACCATTTTCAAGCGCCAGCGCCTTGACCGCTTCCGATGTTTGCGCAACACCGTCCGCCGTACCGTGAAACTCGAAAAACAAGGTCGGCCCAACCTCGTAATCGAGGTTCGAATAGCTGTTCACCGCTTCCATGGTCCGGGCGTCCAGAAGTTCGATACGAGCGACCGGCGCGGCCATCTGGATAGTCGAAATGACCGTTTGCACCGCACCTTCGAGATTTTCAAAAGTGCAAACCGCCGCCGCTATGGCTTCGGGCACCCCATGGAGCTTGAGGGTCAACTCGGTGATCACGCCCAGCGTTCCCTCCGAGCCGACCATCAGGTGAGTCAGATCGTAGCCCGTAGCGGACTTTCGGGCCCGGCTGCCGGTTCGCACCACCCGACCATCGGGCATAACCACCTCCATGGACAGCACATTGTCGCGCATGGCCCCATAGCGCACGGTCGTCGTTCCCGAAGCACGGGTCGCCGCCATCCCCCCCAGGGTCGCGTCCGCTCCCGGATCGACGGGAAAGAAAAGGCCCGTATCGCGGAGATACGAAGCCAGTTGGCGGCGAGTCACGCCGGGCTGAACCACCACGTCCATATCTTCCGCATTGACCCGAACGATCTTGTTCATGCGCGAAAGATCGATAGAGACTCCCCCATTCAACGCCGCGACATGACCTTCGAGCGACGTCCCGACCCCATAGGGAATCACCGGGATTTTATGGGCCGCGCAAAGTTTGACCAGGGCGGAAACGTCTTCGGTGGATTCAGGGAAAGCGACAAGGTCGGGTGCTTTGGGGGGATGATAGGACTCATCCCGTCCATGCTCCTCACACACAGCCTTGGCCGTCGAAACCTTCTCTTTTCCCAAAAGGGTTATCAGTTGATCGATAAAATCCTGCGTCACTTTTAGGCTGCTCACGACACGCTCCTTAGCCGATCTCATCCAAGGCGACCACTGCCGGTTCATGACCGCAGGATTTGATAAAAGCGATCAGGTCGGGCGCGGAAATGGAAGTGGTCGCCGTATTCTCAAGCGGATGAAAGTTAAGAACGGACTGCTCCGTCATCCAGCGATCCAGCACCACATTGACCCTCGCCTCTTCATCGTTGATCAGGGCAAAAGGCGTTACCGATCCCGGTTCAACCGCCAGAATTTCCTGAAGCCTTTCCGGCCGGGCAAACGACAAACGCTTGGCCCCAATCGCCGGGGTAATCGCTTTCAGATTAATCGCCCGGTCGGCCGGTGCGACGATCAGCCAATAGTCTTTCTTTCCGTCCTTTAAAAACAGATTCTTGCAGTGCACGCCGGGAATATCCTTCCAAACGGCATGTCCTTCTTCGACCGTCATGATCGGCGTATGTTCGAAGGTTTCTGTCTTGATCGCCAGCTTTTCAAAACGGGCGAAAAGATCATCGCGGCTGCATTTGAGGGTCATGACTACTTAATCTATCGTGCTGATAAAATGGAAATCAATTCAGCTTTTAAAGTGGCGGGTCGGACCGGCTTATGCAATGGCTGAAACCCATTCTGTTTGATGTCGTTGAGCGCCTCTAAACCAACATCCCCCGTCACAACGATGGCTGGAACCTTTCGCCCCTGCTCCCGGCTGATCGCCTCAATCACCATGATCCCGGTTTTTCCTTCGCCCAACCGGTAATCGGCGATAACGGCATCAATTCTGTCGTTTTGGCGTATGGCCTCTTCGGCCTGATCCATTGTTGTTGCGGCAATCACCGAGCAGTCCCAGAGGGTCAGAAGATCTCGCATCCCTTCGACAACCTCGCGATCATCGTCAACCACCAGCACCTTCACTCTTTGCAAAATATCGGCGTCGCTCTTGGGCGCCGCAACTTCTGCCGGACTATCTTTTGCGCCCTTTTGGCGGGGCAATACAAAACTAAAATGTGAGCCTCGCCCCGGAACGGAGGCAACCATCACATCGCTTCCCATAAGCCGGGCAAGTCGGCGTGAAATGGCAAGCCCCAACCCCAAGCCCTGGGAACGGTCCCTTTCGGGTTTACCCAATTGCTCAAATTCGCCAAAAACCCTTTCAAGATCGGCGGCGGCAATCCCTTTACCCGTATCGATCACATCAATTCGAACATCCTTTCCTCTCTTGCGAACACCAAGGAGAACCTTCCCGCCGGGTGCCGTATAGCGGATGGCGTTGGAAACGAGATTGGACAGGATACGGTCGATCATCACTTCATCGCCCGACGCCATGGCACTCGTCGGCACAACCTTCAAAGCCACCCCTTTCTCCCTGGCCGCACCGCCATGAAGAGTTTCGACCCGATCAAACACAAAGGAAAGCCGGATATGACTGACCTCGGGCATTACCGAGTCGGCATCAAGCTTGGAAATATCGAGAATGGCCTGAAAAAGTTCATTGGTGGCGGAAATCGTGGACTCAAGCTTTCCGATCAATTCTTTCTCGTGCGAACCTTTGAGATATCCATCGAGCGCGGTGACGTACATGCCCATGGCATGCAGGGGTTGGCGCAAATCGTGACTGGCCGCAGCCAAAAAACTCGACTTGGCCTTATTGGCGATTTCCGCCTTCTGTTGCGATTTTTTAGCGCTATCTTCGGCTTCCTTGCGCTCTTTGACCTCTTTGACCAAAAGGTCGTTTGCTTCTTTCATTATGATGACGTTGACATAGTCGAAACGCCGTAAACGATGGAGACGGTGGGCTGAAACGCCCCCAAAGATATTGACGATCACCACCCAAAAACAAAGATTGATCAACGAAGCCGTTCGCAACTCAACGACGACAGCGGCCATGACGAAAGTCACCGATCCATAGAGGGCGACAAGGACCATGACGCGAAACGGCAAGACGGAAAACATGTAAACGCCGAGAATTAGAACATATCCGCTAACCCCGATGCGTGGCGGTTCATCCACTCCAAAGTTGAATAGCACCGTTCGCACGGCGAAAGCCGTAAAAAGCACAAGGGCGAAGACAACTCCCGCTCGATCCATCATGGCGACGGAAGGGCCGCGTTTCAGAGCAAAGCAACAAACCAGTCCGACGGCGGCTACAACGATGCGCAATCCGACGATCAAGCGAATATTTTCGTTATTGATCCCATCGGCAAGATCGAGAGCCAGAAAGATCAGAAAAAAGACCGATGCAAGCAAAATAACGATGAAAAGCTGGCGTGAGTCCTGATCGAGCGCCTGACTCCGAAACGCCTTTTCAAGCGAGGGGTCGGCAAACTCGGCAATTCTACGCCTGAGCTGAAATCTCGGATCGTCGATAAGTTTCATATCCCTCACACTGCCTTCGCACCGGTATTATTCTTGCCCCCCTGGCTGTCCGGATGAATTTTTATCTTATTAAAGACACCGGCCGCGCTATTGTTATCTCCTTGCGCGACAAGCGTTACCGGACTATCCAAAAAGGATGCGGCAAGAGCGTATCGATTGGCAAGGAACAAAGCGTTGAGTATCTGGGGTAAAGTTATCGGAGGGGTCGCCGGGTTCGCCATGGGCGGTCCCTTGGGAGCACTGTTAGGCGCCGCCGCCGGTCATGCGGTCGATAAATTCCGCGGCCAAGTGCAGGAAGAAGAAGGCGGGCCGGAAAATCTCACTGCGACCAAACAAGTGGCCTTTACCATGGCGGTCATCGTCCTTTCAGCCAAGATGGCCAAGGCCGACGGCCAGGTGACACGCGACGAGGTGGATGCCTTTAAGCAAATTTTCCATGTGCCGACCGAAGACGTCAAAGGGGTTGGCGCAATCTTCGACGAAGCGCGCAAGGACGCCGAAGGCTTCGAGCCCTACGCTAAACAAATCGCCCAAATGTTCGCCTTTCAGCCCGCCGTCCTGGAAGAACTGTTGGGCGGACTGTTTCATATCGCCAAGGCCGATGGCGTCATCCATCCAGCCGAAATGGAGTACCTGGAAAAGGTTTCGACAATTTTCGGCTTCGGCCCCCGGCGTTTTGAACGGATCAAGGCGAGCTGTCTGCCTGAAACAGCCCAAGAAGACCCATTCGTCGTGCTCGGCATAGAATCGACCGCAACAGACGAACAGATCAAACATGCCTATCGTCAACTGATCCGGGAAAATCACCCGGACACGGTGATCGCCCAAGGGATGCCCCAGGAGTTTGTCGATATTGCCAATGAGAAAATGGCCGCGATCAACGCCGCCTACGATCAGATCAAAAAGCAGCGGGGTCTCTAGGTGGCTGTTTCACTGACCTTTGTCGGGTGTGGCGACGCCTTTGGCAGCGGCGGAAGGTTCAACACTTGTTTTCTACTCGACAATGGTCGGGAGAAAGCCCTCATCGACTGTGGCCCGACCACACTCACGGCGATGAACCAACAAGGCATTGCGCCGAACGATATCGACGTCGTGATCCTCAGCCACCTGCATGGCGACCATTTCGGCGGCCTGCCTTTTTTCCTGCTCGAAGCCCGCTACGTCAGCCAGCGGACAAAACCCCTCACCATCGCCGGACCTCAAGGCATGAGGGCGCGGGTTGAGGCGGCCTGCGAAGTGTTGTTCCCCGGCTCCTTCGCCAAGGGCTTCGACTTCCCGCTTCATTTCATCGAGATGGATTTCGTCGAACGGAATATCTTGGGCAACTTTGCCGTCACACCATACCGCGCCGATCACCCGAGCGGCGACCCTTCGCAGATTTTGCGCATTGAAACGGGCGGCAAGACGGTGACCTACTCAGGCGATACTCAGTGGACGGACTCGCTGATCGACGCCAGCGACGGGGCCGACCTTTTCGTCTGCGAATGCTTCATGGACAAAACCCAGGTTCCCTACCACCTGAACCAAACGATCTTGCTTGAAAAACGCAGCCGCATCGACGCGAAGCAAATCATCCTGACTCACATGAGCGACGAAATGTTGACCGCGGCGGCAAAATCCAGTTTCAAGACCGCTCACGACGGATTGACCATAAAGATCGATTAATGCCCGCTCCTATTTTGACTCTAAAAGACATCAGCCTGACCTGGGGCGGCGAGCCCTTGTTTTCAGGCGTTTCTCTGACCATCGACGAAGGCGACCGCGCCTGCCTGGTGGGGCGTAACGGCTGTGGCAAGTCGACCCTGATGAAGATCATTGCCGGTATCGTCGAGTTCGACGATGGCGAACGCAGCACCCAGTCGGGGCTGAAAGCCGCCTATCTTCCCCAAGACCCGCCCATGGTTCCCGGCAAGCCTGTCGCCGAATTCGTCGCCGAAGGTTTGAACGGCCCGGATGAAACCCATCGGGTCGATTACATGCTCCACGCGCTAAACCTCGATGGAGAGCGCGACCTCGGCACCCTGTCGGGCGGTGAGGGGCGGCGCGCCGCCATCGCCCAGGCGCTGGTCAGCGAGCCCGACCTTTTGCTGCTCGACGAACCGACCAACCATCTGGACCTGCCGACCATTCTCTGGCTCGAAGATGAGCTTTCCCGCTTCAAGGGGGCCATCGTGACCATCAGTCACGACCGCGCATTCCTAAACAAACTTACCCGCTCCACCCTCTGGCTCGACCGGGGTCAGGTGCGTCAACGGGCAGAGGGGTTTCAGTCCTTCGAACAATGGACCAACGAGGTGATGGAGGCCGAAGAAGCCGAAATCAACCGGATGAACGTCAAACTCAAGGAGGAAACCCGCTGGCTGCACCGCGGCGTCACAGCCCGGCGCAAGCGCAATATGGGACGGTTGCGCGCCCTCTATGACTTGCGCGAGAAACGCTCGGCCATGCTGGCCAACAAGGACGGCTCGGTCAAAATGGTCATGGAGAAAGGCGAGAAAAGCGGCAAGCGGGTCATCGAAGCCGAACACATCTCGAAAAGCTACGACAACCAGCCGGTCATCGCCGATTTTTCCACCCGCATCATGCGCGGCGACCGGATCGGTCTTTTAGGGCCTAACGGCGCGGGCAAAACGACCCTGCTGAAAATGCTGGTTGGCGATCTTGCCCCCGACTCGGGCGAGGTAACACTTGGCACCAACCTGGAAATCGCCGTTTTCGATCAGCGGCGGGCTTCGCTCCGGGACGGCGACACCCTTTGGGAAGCACTTTGCGAAACAGGCGGCGACCACGTCACCGTCGGTGGCAGGCCACGCCATGTGGTTTCCTACCTTCGCGATTTCCTGTTCGACGAACGCCAAGCCCGCGCCCCGGTTTCAACCCTCTCAGGCGGCGAGCGCAATCGGCTTCTGCTCGCCAAGCTGCTCACCAAGCCATCGAATCTGCTGGTTCTCGACGAACCGACCAACGATCTCGACATGGACACGCTGGACCTGTTGCAGGAACTGCTGGGCGACTACGAAGGCACACTTTTAATTGTCAGCCACGACCGGGACTTTCTCGACCGTCTCGTCACCAGCGTCATCGCCGTGGAAGGCAATGGCCTGGCAGAGGAATACGTCGGCGGCTACACCGATTATCTGCGCAAGGTGAAAGAAGGTACGGAACCTTCTCCTGTGGAACCGGGAAAAGAAAAAGCGACGACCAAGCCGAAGGAAGAAAAAACCAGGAAGCAGACCAAGCTCAGTTACAAGGACCAGCGAGAACTGGACGGCCTGCCCGATAAAATCGCCAAGCTGGAAGAAGAAATCGGAGCCCTGGAAACCACCCTTCACGACCCCGACCTGTTCACCAAAAATCCAGATAAGTTCCAAAAAGCCACCGACCGCCTCGGCGCCGCCCAGAACGAACTGGAAAAGGCCGAAGAACGCTGGCTGGAGCTGGAAGCCTTAAAAGAAGAACTGGCGGGGTAGCCGCACCCGCCAAATTTTTGATTTAACCCGGTTTACGGGCATGGACGAGATGGGTCAAGCCGGGGATGGTCGGATCGTCCTGAATATCGATAAAACCGATCCGCTCCATTTCTTTCTTCAGCCAGCCCGCCGTCACCGAATGGGCATCGGGCGTAAAGGCCATGTGCTGGAGCTGCCAGAGCGCCGCCATGGCCGGGCCCGAACGGTCGTCCTCAACCATGAAATCATGGACCATGTAGGAGCCGCCTGGGGCCAGGCAGTCGAAAGCATTTTGCACAAGACGCGGCACTTCTTCACCGGGAACGCCGCTGAACAGGTATGACATCAAAATAGCGTCCTGCTCCTTGGGCCACTCGGCGACGAGCGCATTTCCCGGCACGTAACGCACCCGGTCGATCATGTTCGCTTCGGTAATAAAGCCCCAGCCGATTTCGGCGACGTTGGGAAAATCGATAATCGTCGAGGTCAGTTCCGGGTTGGCCTCCAGCAAACGAATGGTCATCGCCCCGGTGCCGCCGCCCACATCGAGCAGGGTTTTCGCATTTGAAAGATCGATGGTCCGGGCAATCGTCCGCCCCGGCCCCAGCGATCCGGCATGCTGAGCGTTGCTGTAAAGCGCAGCCTGATCGGGGTCCGACATCCAGTGCTGATAAGAATCGACCGCATCGGGGTCCAACGACCCGTCGAGGACTTCGTTCAACTGACCGAGGAAGGGATACATCTGTTGATCGATCTGGTAGCGCAGATAATCGCCGAAATCATATTTGGACTTTTGCGAAAGAAAGGCCTCCGCCCCCGGAGAATTGGCATAACTGCCGTCACCATTCTCAACAAGCCCGACACTGCTTAGAGCCGTCATCAAAGTGACGATCCGGTTGACCGGCACACCCGTCGCCTCGGCCAGTTCGCTGCAGGTTTTCGCTCCTCCGGCCAAATGAGTAAAAATATCGACATGGAGGGCGGCGAACAAAGCCTTGGAGGCCATGAAACCGAAAGCGACCTCGGAAACGTCTTCTGCGGTTTCAGCCAAATTGTTGGACACGGGGAAAACTCCTTTTTGGATACGGCAATTCAACACGACCACGCATTCGATGATCGCAAACGGGTATCGGATGCCAACGGGAACCGCCGACAGCTTTAAAGCGTCAATTCTGGAAAGGAATGAGGTGTTCGGTTAAAGGCATGGCGCGCGCGCCAGCAAACACCCAGGCATCGCCGCCCGTCCGCAGAGGCCTTACATGCTCTACGGGAGCATTAACCCATAAAGTCCGATCTTCATCTTCAGGCAGATGATCGGCCGGGGCGGCTGAGAAATCATTTGGATTAGACATCGCTTATAAACTACCGCTTTGCGGCCAGATGTCAAATTAGCCCCCTCTAACCACTTTCTGGCGTGTTGTTTTTTCTTTGCACTTAACCAAGGGTTTTCTTCTTTTGGGCGAGACATGCAATATTGAAATAATTGACAGATATGAGAGTCCTGAATTCTGGTGGGAGGTTTGGAATCATGTCGTCAGGGCACACCCCTAACCGTTGGTTCGTCGTTCTTGGAGCCATCTTCATTCAACTGAGTTTAGGCGCAATTTACGCCTGGTCGGTTTTTACCCCGGCCTTGAGCGCCGTCGGTTGGAGCAAGCTGGAAACCCAGGTGGTTTTCGCCGTCGGGCTGGCGACTTTCGCCATTGTTATGGTCTTCGCAGGCAAACTATTGGTCAAATGGGGACCGCGAAAACTGGCGGTCACAGGCGGCCTGACCCTGGGCGCGGGCTATGCGCTCTCCGGTCTGCTGGGCGGCACGGATTTCTGGGCCGTTTGTCTCGGCGTCGGTTTGATCGGCGGTGCAGGCATCGGGCTCGGCTATGTGGTGCCCATCGCAGTGGGGATGCAATGGTTTCCCGATAAAAAAGGAATGATTACAGGATTGGCCGTCGCCGGTTTCGGTTTCGGGGCCATGGGCTGGGTCAAAATGGCCGGAGCCTGGGGACATCTGATAGAAACCCAAGGCCTCGCCAACACCTTTTTGATCTACGGCGCGGCCTTTACCGCCCTGATCCTGCTTGGTTCCATATGGATGCGCAAACCACCCAAGGGCTGGACTCCACCAGGCGAAGTCGCCACCGGGCCAGTTATTATCAAGGGTCAGGAAACCTTTACGGTAGTGGAAATGCTCCGCACCCCCCAGTTTTACCTGATTTTCCTGACCTTTGCAGTCAGTGCGGGGGCCGGTCTCATGTCCATCGGCCTAATGAAGCTCTATCCTATGGAAGCTCTTCAAGCCGCTGGTTACAACGCCATTGAAGCCAGCGCCATCGCGGGCACCGCCATGGCCGTTTTCTTCAGCCTCGCCAACGGCATCGGGCGTATCGCCTGGGGCTCACTTAGCGATAAGATCGGGCGGCGACATTCCGTGGTGATCATGACCGTCACCCAGGCCGCCTTCCTCTTCACCTTCACCAGCATGGCCGGAAACGAATATCTGCTCTATCTCGGCGCACTGTTGATCGGCTTCAACTTCGGCGGCAATTTCGCCCTCTTCCCGACATTGACCGCCGATATTTTCGGCAATGAAAGCGTGGGGCAGAACTATCCTTTCGTTTTCCTCTCCTACGGCGTCGGCGGGATCGCCGGGCCCATGCTGGGCGGCGTGCTGGGCGATTTGGGCAACTTCCCCCTCGCCTTCACGGTCTGCGCTGCGGCCTGCCTGTTCGGTACGCTTTGCACTCTGCTGGTTCATCACCCGGACCACGCGGAAGCCGCCCGCCCGGTCAGCGTCCATGGTTTCGCCCATCAACTGCACTTCGACCATTTGGAAGAAGTAATCGACCACGCCCTCCACCCCGATCACTTCAAACGTGTCGAGGTGGAAACAGGAGAAGAAGGAGGCTCAGCCATTTAGTTGGCGTAAAACGAAACCCGCTTTTAAGATCATCGGCCGCAGACGAAGGAGACTTGCCTAATGGCCGCCGATCACAATTTTACCGACCCAAACCGCATTCGTTGGTTTGAAGACTACAAAGAAGGGGACGTTCATCATCTGGGCTCAACCCCGGTGGACGAAACCGAAGTGGTCGAGTTCGCCCGTCGCTACGACCCTCAATCCATTCATACCGACAAAGAAAACGCCGAGCGCGGCCCCTTCAATGGACTGATCGCCAGTGGCTGGCATACGGCGGGAATGATGATGGCGCTTTACGCCAAACATTATCTCTCGGAAAAATCGAGCCTCGTTTCACCGGGTATGGAACAAGTCAAATGGCTGGTGCCGGTCCGCCCCGGCGACACCCTCTCGGTTAAGGTCGGTGTGGTTTCGGCGCGGCGCTCCAATTCCCGCCCGGACAGGGGAATCGTGATCACGGATATAGAGGTCATCAATCAAAACGACGAAACGGCCATGTTTATGCGAGCGACCAACCTGATCCTCTGCCGCCCCGATTAGAATAACACCTTGAGCGCCACCGCTATTTCAAACTATTCTCGCAGTGATGCAACTGGGCATTTCAATTACCAAACAAGGGGCATGCATGGCGAGAGTAGAGTGGCTTGACGGCATGAGCGTCGGCGTTCCGGCTATGGACGCTGATCATAAAAAGTTGTTCGCCCTGCTCAACGATATCGGTGAAGCGATGGAAACCGACGATCGAGCAAAAGCCATGGAGCTTTGCCTGGATTTGCATGATTTAGCAATCGAGCATGGCAAAGCCGAAGAAGCCTTGCTTCAAAAGATCAAATTTCCCGATATCCACAACGTACTCATGGTTCAATCGGAAACCATCCAGGGAATCGACGAACTAACGGCCCTGGTGGAATCGGGAGAAAGGCCTGACGCCGCCATAGAAAAAGTCGCCAAGATGCAAAAAACCTTCATCGACTATATGCTTCGGGGCGACATCAACTACAAAAGCTACGTCCAGGAATTGCGATTGGATATCGACCCGCATGAGGTCGAATATTGATCGTATTTTTGCTTTCGCTCGCCGTATAAACTGACAAAACAACCAAGGGAAAAATTCGGTTGATTTTATTTTAACGTCGCACGACATAGCTTCCCGAAACCTGTCCGCGAAAAACTTTGGAGTTAGAAACCGTGTCAAACGACAACATCCCCTTTTCACAACGCCTCGGCACCGATCTGCTGCCTTTCGTCATCATGGGGATTGGCCTTGCGATGCTCGCTTGGCTGTTCGGCCTCGGCGATTTCTTTATCGGCTAAACACCGGCCCCCGTTAACCGAACCTCCACTCTCGCTCCGCATACTGAGCTCCATCTATAACAGGGAGCGAGAGGGATGCTAAACCGTCCGTCACCCAATTTCGGCGAACGACGGGGCGACGCCCCAGTCGACATGCTTGTGCTGCATTATACCGGCATGGCGACGGCGCAATTGGCCCTGGAGCGCATGTGCGATCCTGAATCCGAGGTCAGCGCTCACTACATGATCGATGAGAGTGGCGCGATCACGAAACTGGTGGAAGAAAGTAACCGTGCTTGGCATGCAGGCGTCGCATCCTGGCAAGGTATCGACGATGTCAACAGCCGCTCCATCGGTATCGAACTGGTCAACCCAGGACATGGCAACGGCTATCACAATTTCCCCGATCCACAGATGGAAACCCTGACCATTCTGGCGCTCGACATTCTGCGTCGCCACCCTATCAAGGCGCGCAACGTAGTCGGCCACTCCGACGTCGCGCCCGGCCGCAAGAAAGATCCGGGAGAGTTTTTCAACTGGGCGGCCCTGGCGCGCGACGGAATCGGTCTCTGGCCTGGCAAGCGACTGGGAGAACCGAGGGATGTGAAAACGATCCAACAACGCCTCGCCCAAGTCGGTTACAAGATCGAAATCACCGCTGAGCCGGACAGACAAACCCGAGAGGTCGTCAGCGCTTTTCAGCGTCATTTCAGGCCGGAACGGGTTGACGGGCTGATTGACGCCGACACGGCGGGGCGCCTAGGTTCGCTGATTAGAATGCTCGACTAATTTTCATCGTTTTCCGGCAAAATAACAGCCTGCGCGACGATAACCCTTTCTCCATTAAAGGTCGCAGAGGGAGAGCCATAAAGTTGGTAGCCCTGATCGAGCGCATCGGAAACTCTCCGGCAAAAACTCTTATCGTCGGGTCCGGTCAGCAACCGGTAACGCAAAGGCGTTTCATCGCTCATCAATAGCTCTCCTCGGAGATTTCACTCCTTCGTCAATATCAGAGCCTTTGAACCAAGACAACGAAGCATAGACTCAAAACCCCGTTACAGGTAGGATTTTAGCCGCAGTGACGCAACGTCACCCTGGGATCGAGGCTTCGAACGACATGAGAAATCAAGTATTCGTCTTGAGAGGAAAAGGCTTGGCTTTCATTGCGGTCATGGCTTTGAGCTTGGCGGGCGTTCCCGCTTTCGCCGAAGAACCGGTCAGCGAACCAGACGTCAATCAGGAAACACCCGATCCCTTGGAGGGCCTCAACCGACTCACATCGGGCATCAACCGGGCCGCCAGAACGCTTTTCCTCAACCCGTTCGCCGAGGCCTACATCAAACTCACCCCGCCTCCCATGCAAGAGTCCATCTCCAACGTCACCAACAATCTGACCGAGCCTCTGACCGCCGTCAGCAGCGCTTTGCAGGGTGACGAAGAAAACGCCGGGGCGGCTATGGAACGTTTTTTCATCAATACGACCGTCGGCCTCGGCGGCATCAACGATGAAGCGACCGAAATGGGCGTCGTGGCAAGAGTGGAAGACCTTGGGCAAGCGGCAGGCAAAGGCGGCGCAGGCGGTGGCGCGCATATCGTCCTGCCAATCCTCGGCCCCAGCAACATGCGTGACGCCACGGGAGACGTAATCAACTTCCTGGTCAATCCTCTTTCCGCCGCTTCAACGGTTCAGAAAAGCATCACCTACGCCGAGAACAAAAACTCCATCGAGGCCATGTCCCGCGCTTCGGTCGATCCCTACATCACCGAACGGGATGCCTACGAACAAAACCGCCGCTACAAGATTTACAACGGCGCACCGCCCATGGCCGATTTCTCGATGGGCGAGGAAGACTGATCTTCAGATTTTTTAGGATTTAAGCGCCCAGATATCAGCCCGGCGCTTTCCTTCGGCCATCGCCTTTTCCGAAACTTCGCCCTCCAAGGCTTTTAATACTTTGGGCGCGAGCTTCTGACCGCCTTGAGATGCAAGAATCAACCATTTGAGCCCCTCAGGCTCATCAACGGGAATATCCCCAAGCCCACGAACCAACATGACGCCAAGATCGAACTGAGCATCGGGATACCAAAGCTCGGCAGACTTCTTAAGCCACTCGACGGCTTTGGGAAGCGATTTAGGAACACCGCGACCATTGGCATAGGCATCGCCAACTTGATAGAGCGCCCGCACATGACCGAGCGCGCCTGCCTTCAGGAACCAATCAAAAGCCTCTTCCAAGTCTTTATCGACACCGCGCCCAACGGCATAGGCGACGCCGACCATATACTGGGCTCCGGCATGATTTTGTTCAGCCGCATCCAAGAACCACCCGAGCGCCATTCCATAATGCTGCGGAACGCCCAGTCCGTTGACGTAACGCAGCCCCATAGCATATTGAGCCGAAGCATCACCACTTTCAGCAGCATTGCGATCAGGTGTAACGCCGGGGCCATCTTGAAGAGAGGCTATCTGGCTGCATCCCGTCAGGGCGAATATGATTATTGCGCCAAAAGCGCCAATGATTTTCTTCGTCATCCCATATCCCGGCTATTGGGTCGTCGTCGGCTCACCAGTGTCCGTCCCTTCGCCACCAGTTTCTTGTGCCGGCTCATTTAGGCCTAGCAAATTATTGACCTCTGCGACAACGGCATCGGTAACTTCCTTATTAGCCGCTTGAGCCAAAGAATCAGCTTCGGCCTCAGAAGCCGTCGCCAGATTGTCTTCAACCGCCGATAATTCGGCCTGAGCCGCTTCAAGCTGTGATTCCTTTGCCGCAATATCCTCAGCCACGGCATCAAGCTCTGCTTGGGCGGCTTTTGCTTCCGCTGCAGCCGCATCAGCTTCCGCCTGTTCCGCTTCAGCCGCCGCCGCCGCCGCATCGGCCTCCGCCTGTGCCGCATCAGCTTCCGCCCTGGCGGCTTGTGCTGCTGCTGCAAGATTGGCGTCATCGGGGTTTCCAACAGCGGCAGCCTCCGCGGCAACTGCCTGCGCATCCAACGCGGCCACCGCCGCGGCAGCCGCTGCAGCCGCGGCCTGAGCGGTATTGGCTTCAGCAGTCTCGGTTGCCACAGCTTCCTGCGTTTCGGCAACAGCTGCTTCAAGGTTATTCACATTGAGAGCGGCTAAATCTGCTTGGACTTGGGCCACCGCAGCGTTTAAACCTTCAGCTTTGGTCGTAAGAGTTCGCACAGTTTTAACCGCAGCACTATAAGTGCCCAGACGACCGACCACCGAATTAGGTGAAGCCTTTGCCATTGCTTTTGGCGAAGCATGGGCCGCATTCAAGCGCCCTAACGAACTGGCGACTGCGCCACGGGTATTACCCAGGCCGCGTCCGCTGCCCTTTCCATTGCCACCGCCGTTACCGCCGCCAGATGATGCCGACCCGCCGCCTCCATTGCCTTTTCCGTTACCACCGCCAGAGTTCCCGCCGCCAGAGTTCCCGCCACCACGACCGCCGCCGCGACCGCCTCCACGCCCCTTACCGTTACCGCCTTTAGCGGCAAACGCTTCGGATTCGTCAAGCGATAAGGAATTCCAGTCGATTGAAACCGGTGAAGCGGAAAATCCGACAACGGCTACAAAAGCAGTCGCCAAGCCCACCACATTGAACTTTTTCTTAGCCATAAGACCAGCCCTCAAAACCCCATGCCCGACCATTGGCGACACCTGTTTTTCGGCGTTTTTGCCCAACCATGGTCCCGAGGTTAAATTTCATATGCACATATTAACAGCCAGCCTCTTAACCGCAATAAGTTTTAATTGAACGAAACTCCACTAAAACTTTAGGAAATCCGGGCTTGACGCGCCTTTTAAATCATCCGATTTTGCAGTGGTGCCAGATGGTCGGATGGCCGCCTTCGCCTTGCTTGCAAGACGGGGGAGGAAAGTCCGGGCTCCACGGAAACACGGTGCCGGATAACGTCCGGCGGGGGCGACCCCAGGGAAAGTGCCACAGAAAGCAAACCACCCGCTAACGTCTCTGGCGAAAGCGGGTAAGGGTGAAAGGGTGCGGTAAGAGCGCACCGCGCCCCTGGCGACAGGGGCGGCATGGTAAACCCCACCGGGAGCAAGACCGAGTAGGGACGGCGACCCGGCCACGTCCTTTTTAGGATACGGGCCGGAAGGCGAGTTTCCGAGCTGCCGTCCGGGTGTGTCGCGTGAGGCGTTCGGTAACGGGCGTCCCAGATGAATGGCCATCTATCGTCTACCCCCTGGGTGGACGGGGACAGAACCCGGCTTACAGGCCATCTGGCACTATATAACCGAGGAGTAGAGATATGAACGGGCCGGTCAGAGACGATAATTTGCGACTACTTCATGCCGAGGTCGAGACCGCCTATATCGGAAAAAAACTGGCCCAGAGTGTCGTCACCACCGCCATTGGCTTGGCTATCGGCATCCTTTTGCTTATCGCTTTCAGCCATATCACTCGCTGGTCTCTCGATCTCGTCTGGCTAGTTCCCGCTTCACTGGCCCCAACAGGAATAACTCTTTTCGGCCTCAACGGCATTTACCGCTACCGGGCCATGCAAACCGAACATCGAACCTTCCTGAAGAAATACAACCGCCTGTAGCCCCGCCCGCCCGGCCATCCTAACGGATGGGATTTCATGGGCCACGACGGCTCACTCTTTTTTTCAGAAATTCTAAAAATCCAGGAAACCTGCGGATTCGCCTTTAGAGGCGCTCTAAAGAGCACCTTCCTCCACCTCCAAAATAGAACAAAAAATGAACATCTGGGACCATTGCTTCATGGGGTATGCCGACTTCTCTATGGGACAGGATTTCATGTCTGTCTTTTCCTTTATGAATCAACAATTTATTCATCATTTCCAGGGCATACAAAAAGCACCTGAAAAGCCCTGTTTTTAGGCCTTTCCCATTGACCCCCATGATATCCCATGGTATTCCATATTATCCCAATACGGTGAAGTAGGTGTAGCGCCTGGGGTCTACATCTTCATTTGTCGACGGGATCGCGGGTTGGGTCCGAAAAGACTTTTTTGTTGGAGCGCACGGGGTACGCAGGGGGCACATGGCACTCTTCGCGGGCACATTTGAGAATAAGGTTGATAGCAAGGGGCGGGTCTCCGTCCCTGCGCCTTTCCGTGCGGAACTGGAAGGTCAGCGCGCCAATCAGCTTTTCCTCTTCCCTTCCTTCACCTGCAACGCCATCGAAGCGGGCACGGTGGAATGGATGGAGGAGATCAAGCAGGGGCTTAAAGACCATCGCGAGTTTTCGTCCGAACGTCGAGCCTTGACCACCGCCATCTTTGGCCGCGCCCGTCCCGTCCGCATGGACGACATGGGCCGTTTGGTTATGCCCCGCGACTTCGCAGAGTTCGCCGGAATTTCCGGCCGCGCCACCTTCGTCGGCCAAGCCGACACCTTCCAAATCTGGGAACCCGCCGCCGCTCAGAAAGCCCAAGAAGAGGCTGTTCGACAGGTCATCGAGAACGGATTGACCCTGGGGCCCGGAGGCGGACTCTGATGGCGGCGATCCAAGCATCCAACACGCCCCATATCCCCGTCCTCCTGTCCGAAGTTCTCAACGCGCTCCAGCCGCAAGACTCCGGCGTTTATGTGGACGGCACCTTCGGTCGGGGCGGCTATACCCGCGCCACCCTCGATAGCGCCGATTGTCTGGTCTGGGCCATCGACCGCGACCCTGACGCCCAGCCCCATGCCCAAACGCTGGAAAGCGCCTATCCCAACCGCTTCCGCTTTCTCTCCGGCTGCTTTGGCGACATGGCGAGCCTGCTGGCCGCCCACGGCATCGACCGGGTCACCGGCGTAATGCTCGACATCGGCGTTTCCTCCGTGCAACTCGACCAAGCCGACCGTGGCTTTTCATTCAAGGAAGATGGTCCGCTCGACATGCGCATGGGTCGTGACGGACGGACAGCCGCCGACGTGGTCAATGAGTTGGGCGAAAAGGAACTCGCCGACATTATCTATAAATACGGCGAGGAGCGCGCCTCCCGCGCCGTCGCCCGGACCATCGTCAATGCCCGGGGCATTGAGCCCATCACCCGCACCGCTCAACTGGCCGATCTGGTTCGCTCCGTCGTTCACAGTCCGCGCAGGAAAGACGGCAAGGCCTCCATCGACCCCGCCACCCGCACCTTCCAGGCCCTGCGCATCTACGTCAACGACGAGTTGGGCGAGTTGGAACGCGGCCTGCAAGCCGCCGAAGAATTGCTCGAGCCCGGCGGACGCCTTGTGGTGGTTAGCTTCCACTCCCTGGAAGATCGGATCGTCAAAAACTTTTTCAAAGAACGTAGCGGTAAAGAGGGCGCTCCCTCGCGTCGTCTGCCCGGCGAAGCCCCCGCCGACGTCCGTCAGCCCAGTTTCCGGCTTATCACCCGCAAGCCGGTCGGTCCCAGCAACGAAGAAGCCCGGACCAACCCGCGGGCGCGCTCTGCCCGTCTGCGCGCCGCCGAGCGCACCGATGCCCCCGTATGGCAACCGAGGGAGGCCGCCTGATGAAACGCCTTACTCTCGCCCTGTTCCTGACCGCCGCAGCCTTGGGCGTTTTGCTCTTCAAGGTAAAGTATGAAGTCATTGATCTTGAGAGCGAACTGAACCAGGTCAACCGCAGCATTGTGGACCACCAGGAAGCCATCCACATCCTCAAGGCCGAGTGGGCTCATCTCAACGAACCCGCCCGTCTAAAACGCCTTGCCAATGAATACCTCGGCCTTACGCCCATGGGACCCGAGCACTTGGGATCGTTCTCCGACCTGCCTCGCCGTAACGAGACGACGGACCCCAACGCCCTGCCCACCAGCACGGGAGGGCGGCAGCCATGACCCAAGCGACATCTCGCATCCCGCCCACCAAAGGAACGCAAAAGGTCGAACTGGACGGCGCCCGCAAGGCCGCCCTTGAAACCGGCCGCCACCGTCTCGTCGTTACCGGCGTGGTTTTCGCCCTGATTTTTGCAATTCTCATGGGCCGCGTTGTCGATGTCAGCGTTTTGAAGGAAGGTGGGGAGCCTCGCCTGGCCCGCACTCCACCACCCGTCGAGCATATCGCCGCCCGCGCCGGCATTCTCGACCGCAACGGCAATTTACTGGCAACCAGCCTGCCCACCGTATCGCTCCACGTAAATGCCCGCGCTTTCAAACAAACCGGCGAATCTGTCGAGAAGACGGCCGCCAAACTGGCCGCCATTTTGCCCGATCTCGATCAGGAAACCATCGCCGAGCGCCTTAACTCCGACCGCGCCTTCGTTTATCTGCGCCGCAACCTGACCCCCAAGCAGCAATACGAAGTCAATAAGCTCGGCATTCCCGCCCTTCACTTCGAACGCCAGGACACCCGCGTCTATCCCCACGGCAGTCTCGCCGCTCACATCCTCGGCCTGACCGATGTGGACGGCAACGGCATTGCCGGGATCGAAAAATCCTTCGACAAACAGCTTCAGAGCGCCACCCAACCGCTAAAACTGTCCATCGACATCCGGCTTCAGGAGCTGCTCCGCGAAGAACTGGTCAAGGCCTACGACGAATTTAAGGCCGTCGGCGGCGCAGCACTGATCATGGACGTCAATACCGGTGAAATTCTCGCTCAGATCTCTCTGCCCGACTTCGACCCCAACACCCCAAGCGCCGATAATAAAGACGCTCAACGCAACCGGGTCACGGCAGATGTACATGAAATGGGCTCGACCTTTAAGTTGATCACCGCGGCCATGGCTCTCGATAACGGCACGGTCAGCCTGACCAGCCGCTACGACGCCCGCAGCCCAATCAAGGTCGCCCGTTTCCGCATCCGCGATTTCCACCCGCAGAAACGCTGGCTCTCGGTTCCTGAAATTCTCGTTTATTCGTCCAACATCGGGGCGGCCAAAATGGCTGTCGACGTGGGCACGGAAGTTCAGAAAAAATACCTCCGGCAACTCGGCCTGCTGGACCGTCCGAGCGCCGAAATTCCGGAAACCGCCGCTCCCTTGACCCCCGCCACCTGGCGCGAGATCAACACCATGACCATTTCCTACGGTCACGGCATCGCGGTGAGCCCCTTGCAGTTGGCCACCGCCATCTCAACCGTTGTCAACGGCGGCGTCATGCGCCCGGCCACTTTCCTCAAAAAAGAAGAGGGCGCTTTCGTTCCCGGCGAACAGGTATTCACCGCCCGCACATCGCGTCAGATGCGTGAGATGATGCGGCTCGTCGTTCGTGACGGCACCGGCAAAAAAGCCGAAGCGGCGGGCTACATGGTCGGCGGCAAAACCGGCACCGCGGAAAAACAGGTTCAGGGAAGTTATGAAAGAGAAGCGCTTTATTCTTCCTTCGTCGGCGTTTTCCCGACCAACAACCCAAAATATTTGATTTTCGCGGCCCTTGACGAACCGAAAGGCCATTCCGGGACCTACGGCTATGCGACCGGCGGCTGGGTCGGCGCACCGGTAGTCGGCCGCGTGGTGCGGCGTATGGCCCCTCTGATGGGTATTGCGCCGGTAACGGAAGAACCTCTGCCCCAGCCGGGCGACCCGCTGTTCATTCAAACCGCCATGCGGCGCTAGGAGCAGCGCCCATGCGGCTGGAACAATTGATTGAAGGAGTTGAAGACGACGTGCAGATCACGGGGACCATCGGGGAAATGGAAGTGACGGGTTTGACCGCCGATTCACGCGCGGTCGAACCCGGCTTCCTGTTCGCCGCCCTGCCGGGCGCGAAGGCCGATGGTCGCGACTTCATTCCTCAGGCCATCAAAAAGGGCGCTGGCGTTCTGTTGCTTCCCAAAGGCAGCGGCTCGGACGCCGCCCCTTGCCTTGAAAGCGCCAATCCCCGCCGCCTGTTCGCTACCCTGGCGGCGCGTTTTTACGCTCCCCAGCCCGACTATGTCGCCGCCGTCACCGGCACCAATGGCAAAACCTCGGTGGCAGCCTTCCTTCGCCAGATTTGGACCATTATCGGCCACAAGGCCGCCAGCATGGGGACGCTCGGCGTCACCGCCCCAGGCCTCAATATTGACGGCGGTTTGACCACCCCCGATCCGGTGGCTTTACATCAGACGCTGCAACAACTCCACGAAGCGGGCGTCGATCACCTCGCCATGGAGGCCTCAAGCCACGGGCTCGACCAATACCGTCTCGATGGGGTCAAGCTAATGGCCGCCGGGTTCACCAATCTCTCCCGCGATCACCTCGACTATCATGGCGACATGGCCGCTTACTTCGAGGCCAAGACCCGCCTGTTCTCCGAACTCCTACCCAAAGACGGATGTGCCGTTCTCAATGCCGATGCGCCCGAATTCGAACACCTGAACAAGCTTTGCCAAGCCCACGGTCATCGCGTCATTGCTTATGGGAAGAACGGTACGGATATCCGTCTCATCGACAACAAACCGATGCTTGGCGGACAAGACCTGACTCTGGGCGTTCTAGGCGAAACCCATCAAATCCATCTGCCTCTCATCGGTGAGTTCCAGGCGATGAACGCCCTCTGCGCCCTCGGCCTCGCTCTTTGCCGGGAAACAAACCGGGGCTGGGCCGTCGCCGCCCTTAAACTGCTCAAAGGCGCACCGGGCCGCATGGAATGTGTCGCGACGCTGAAGAATGGCGCGGCGGTGATCGTCGATTACGCCCATACGCCGGATGCGCTCGAAACGGCGCTCAAAGCGCTGCGCCCCCATGCCGCCGGAAAACTTTCCGTCGTATTCGGTTGCGGCGGTGACCGGGATCGCGGGAAACGCTCACAAATGGGCGCCGTTGCGGCCCGCCTTTCTGATGCCACGATCGTCACAGACGATAATCCACGCGGCGAGAACGCCAATACGATCCGCAAGGCCATTCTCACCGGCTGCCCGGCGGCTCAGGAAATTGGGGACCGGGCCAAAGCCATCGCGCGGGGCATGGACAACCTTCGCGCAGGAGACATCCTGCTTGTTGCGGGTAAGGGACACGAAAGGGGACAGATCATCGGAGAAACGGTTTTGCCGTTTTCCGATCACGACGCCGTGCGCGCCAAACAACACGCAATGGAGACGAACACCAATGACCGGTAAGGCCGTCAACAACGAGGTTCTCTGGACCGCCGAAGCCGCCGCACAGGCGACCGGCGGACGGACCAACTCGGCCTGGACCGTCACGGGTGTTTCCATCGACAGCCGCCAAGTCAACGAGGGCGATCTGTTCGTCGCCCTGCGCGGCCCCAACTTCGACGGCCATAAATTCGTCGCCCAAGCGCTAAAAACGGGCGCCAGCGCAGCAATGGTCGAGACCCGTCCTGAGGACGTCCCGCCCGCCGCGCCGCTTTTGATTGTCGAAAACGCCGAAAAAGCGCTGACCGTCCTCGGCCTAGCAGCCCGCAAACGCACCCAGGCCAAAATCATCGGCGTGACCGGCAGCGTCGGTAAAACCGGCGTCAAGGAAACGCTGCGTTTCGTGCTGAGCAGCATGGGCCGATGCACGGCGACCGAGGGCAACCTCAACAACCACCTGGGGCTGCCGCTCTCTCTCGCCCGCATGGCCACCGAAACCGACTTCGGCATCTTCGAAATGGGTATGAACCACCCCGGCGAGTTGATCCCGCTTTCCGAGATCAGCCAGCCCCATGTGGCGATTATCACCACGGTGGAAGCGGTTCATGCCGGGAACTTTGAAAGCGAAGAGGCCATTGCCGACGCCAAGGCCGAAATCTTCTCCGGCATGGATGAGGCGGGTACGGCGATCCTCAACCGGGATAATCGTCACTTCGACCGTTTGAGCGCTGCGGCCAACAAAGCCGGTATCGGCAAGATCATTTCCTTCGGCGCATCCGATAAAGCCGACGTCCGTCTCATAACGGCGACCGCCGATGCCGAAGGCTCCGACATCACCGCATCCATTGCAGGTAAAGAGATTTCTTACCGCATTTCCCTGCCCGGCAGTCATTGGGCGATCAACAGCCTCGCCGTTTTGGCCGCCGTGTCCGCCCTTAACCTGGATATCGAAAAAGCCGCCGCCATGCTGGCCGACACTCAGCCGGTCAAAGGCCGCGGCGAACGGCACGTCGTCGCCTTACCGGACGGCGAAACCTTTACCCTGATCGACGAAAGCTACAACGCCAGCCCGGCCTCCATGCGGGCCGCCTTTGAGGTGCTTGGCGCAACCCAGCCGCAAGAGGGCGGACGGCGCATCGCGGTCCTTGGCGACATGCTGGAACTCGGTGCGGCCTATGCCGACTATCACGCCGAACTGGCTCGTCCATTGGAAGCCGCCGGAACCGATCTGGTATTCACCGCCGGACGCGGCATGGCCCACCTGCGCGACGCTCTTGCGCCCACCATGCGCGGCGGTCACGAAAGCACATCGGATCGCTTGATTCCGATGGTCCTGACCCACCTGCGGGCGGGCGATATAGTCATGATCAAAGGCTCGGCGGGTAGCCGCATGGGCCTGATCGTCGAGGCACTGAAATCCATGGAAACGGCTCCCGGTCTAGCCGTAAACGGAGGGTAGCCCATGCTTTATATGCTTCACCCTCTGGCCGACCAGATCCCGGTCTTCAATATTTTCCGCTACCTGACCTTCCGTACGGGCGGCGCGGTGATCACCGCACTGATCGTCGCCTTTGTGTTTGGCCCGGCCGTCATCAACTGGCTGAAAAACCGTCAGGGTGAAGGTCAGCCGATCCGCGACGACGGACCGGAAAGCCATATCATCACCAAGCAGGGCACGCCGACCATGGGTGGGCTGCTCATTCTGCTCGGCCTATTCGTCTCAACCCTTCTCTGGGCCGATCTCAGCAACGGTTATGTTTGGATTACGCTTTTGGTTACAGGTGGTTACGGCCTGATTGGTTTCCTGGACGACTACCTGAAAGTAACCAAGCGGACGACCGGCGGCCTGCCGGGGAAACTCAAGCTTTTGGGGCAAATCGTCATTGCCGTCCTAGCAAGCTATTGGGCCACCAAACTGATGCCAGCGGGCATGGAAACCCATCTGGCCTTTCCGTTCTTCAAAGGTCTGCTGGTCGATCTCGGCTGGATGTTCATCGCCCTGGCCGCCTTCGTCATGGTCGGCGCTTCGAATTCGGTAAACCTGACCGACGGCCTGGACGGACTGGCCATCGTGCCGGTGATGATCGCCGCCGGGGTTTTCGCCATCATCGCCTACCTGACCGGCAACGCCGTCTTCGCCGGATACCTGCAAATCCATCATGTGCCCGGCACCGGCGAATTGGCCGTGTTCTGCGGCGCACTGATCGGCGCGGGACTGGGCTTCCTCTGGTTCAACGCTCCGCCCGCCATGGTTTTCATGGGCGATACCGGTTCGCTGGCGCTCGGCGGCGCGCTCGGGGCCATCAGCGTCGTCACCAAACACGAGATCGTTCTCGCCATTGTCGGCGGGTTGTTCGTTCTCGAAACCGTTTCGGTGATCGTTCAGGTCGCTTCTTTCAAACTGACCGGCAAACGGGTCTTCGCCATGGCCCCGCTCCACCATCACTTCGAGAAGAAGGGCTGGGCGGAGCCGACGATTGTCATCCGGTTCTGGATCATCGCGTCCATCCTGGCGCTCGCCGGGTTGGCGACGCTGAAGCTGAGGTGACGCGATGATCGACCTGAAACTCTTTAAAGACAAAACTTTCGCCGTTTTCGGACTTGGCGCGTCGGGTCTCGCCAGCGTCGAAGCCTTGAAGAAAGCCGGAGCAAAAGTCCTGGCCTGGGACGACAGTGACGAGAACCGCCTAAAAGCTTCAAGGGCGGGCGCGCCCCTGGCCGACCTGACCCTGACCGACTGGAGCGCCATCGATGCATTGGTTTTAAGCCCCGGCGTCCCGCTGACCCATCCCACGCCTCACTGGACCGTCGGGTCGGCTGAAGCCCACAACGTGGAAATCATCGGTGATGTGGAACTATTGGCAAGGGCTCAACGGGCCACTCCCAAAATCGGCATTACCGGAACCAACGGCAAATCAACCACCACGGCCCTGATCGGTCACATTCTTCGGTCCTCCGGCAAGACCGCCGAGGTGGGCGGCAACCTCGGTCAACCGGTTTTGACCTTCGAGCCCGTAGACAACGACGGCGTCTACGTTCTGGAACTATCGTCCTACCAGCTCGACCTGAGCCACGATCTGGATTTGGACGTAGCCGTTTTGCTCAACGTGACGCCCGACCATCTGGACCGTCACGGCGGCATGGTCGGTTACCTCAAAGCCAAGCGCCGAATTTTCGACGGCGGCAAGGAAGGCCGAACGGCCATCATCGGCATGGACGACGCCTTCTGCCATTCGGTCTACGACGAGCTTAAATCTCAGGGCAATCATCGGGTCGTTCCCATTTCCGGGCGCCAAACCGTCGCGGGCGGGGTTTACGCGCTTAACGGCCAATTGATCGACGACCTGGAAGGTAAGTCGGAAGTCGTTCTCGACCTGACCACCGTCGCCACTCTGACCGGCCAGCACAATCACCAGAATGCCGCCGCCGCTTACGCTTCGGTGCGCAGCCTCGGGCTCAGCCGCAACGAAGCCGTCAGCGCCATGACGACCTTCCCCGGCCTTGCCCATCGCCAGGAACTGGTCGCCGTAATCGACGGCATTTCCTACATCAACGATTCCAAGGCGACCAACGCCGAAGCCGCCGCACGGGCCCTCACCAGCTATGCCGATATTTATTGGATCGCCGGTGGCCGGGCCAAGGACGGCGGCATTGAAGACCTGGTGGAAACTCTGGCTTCCGTGCGCCACGCCTACCTCATCGGCGAGGCGGCCGAAGCTTTCGCCGTCACGCTCGAAGGCCGGGTCGCCAACACCCACTCCGGCGATCTTGAAACCGCGGTCAAACAGGCCCGGGAAAAGGCCCTGACAGACGGAACCGGCGGTGTCGTCTTGCTTTCGCCCGCCTGTGCCTCTTTCGACCAATTCAGCAATTTCGAACTGCGCGGCGAGGCCTTCAAAAATATTGTGGCCGCCTTGCCGGGCGAACGCCAAGCTATCGTAGCGGGAGGGGCGTCATGAGTACGTTTACCCGCACCGATACAAGCCTCGTAGGGCGCTGGTGGTGGACGGTCGATCGCTGGACCCTGGCGGCCCTGATCGTTCTTGTCGCCCTCGGCGCTATTCTATCCCTCGCCGCAACGCCTCCGGTGGCCGAAAGATTGGGTTACGGCACCTTCCATTTTGCCGCCCGTCAGTTCGTTTTCTTAAGCGTCGCGGTCGTCACCATGCTGGCGGTCTCCCTGGCTTCGCCTCTGGCCGTCCGCCGCACCGCCGTCATTCTGTTCGGTGTGTTCCTGCTATTGACCCTATCGACCCTGCTGATCGGCCACGAGGTCAAGGGTGCGGCCCGCTGGATCAAGCTCGGTGGCTTCACCCTGCAACCCTCCGAGTTTCTCAAATGCTCGTTCGCCGTGGTCGCCGCCTGGATGTTTACCGAAGGCCGCATGTCGCCCCGCTTCCCTGGCGCAACCATCGCCACTGGGCTCTTTTTGTTGATCGCAGGGCTGTTAATGCTGCAACCCGATTTCGGCATGACCATCGTGGTCTCCGTGGTTTGGGCGGTGCAGTTCTTCCTCGCAGGGCTGCCTATGCTCTGGATCGTCCTTCTGGGCCTGCTGTTCATCGGTTGCGGCGTTGGCGCTTACTTCACCTTCGATCACATTCAATCGCGGATCGACCGGTTTTTCGATCCCGCTTCCGGCGATTCTTATCAGGTGTCGCGTTCCATGGAAGCCTTCATGAATGGCGGCTGGCTCGGCACCGGGCCGGGCGAAGGGCAGGTTAAGGCCTATCTGCCGGATGCCCATGCCGATTTCATTTTCGCCGTGGCGGCCGAGGAGTTCGGCGTCTTCCTCTGTCTGTTCATTGTCGGCATTTTCGCCTTTATCGTGCTGCGCGGTTTTGTTCGCATATTCCGCGAAACCGACCTGTTCATTCTCATTGCAGTGACCGGGCTGCTCGTGCAGTTCGGCCTTCAGGCCATCATCAATATGGCCTCGACCCTACACCTGATCCCAACCAAGGGCATGACCCTGCCGTTCATCTCTTACGGTGGCTCCTCGGTCCTCGCCCTTGCCATCGGCATGGGCATGGTGCTGGCTCTGACCCGATATCGTCCGGGAGGTGCGCGATGAGCGATAAACCTCTCATCATCCTGACCACCGGCGGCACCGGCGGCCATATGTTCCCCGCCGAAGCCCTGGCCGGTGAACTGAAAGAACGGGGCTGCCGCTTAGCGCTGATCACCGATAGCCGGGGCGCCGCCTACAAAGGAACCCTGAGCGAGGTTGAAACCCACAACATCCGCGCCGGGGGCATTGCGGGCAAGGGTATGATCGGCCGGGCCAAGAGCGTTGTGAACCTGGGCGTAGGAACGCTTCAGGCGCGCAGCCTGCTCGGACGGCTCAAGCCTGCCTGTGTCGTCGGGTTCGGTGGCTACGCCTCGGTGCCGACCATGATGGCCGCCACTTGGAGCGGACTGAAAACCGCCATCCACGAACAAAACGCCCTGCTCGGTCGCGCCAACCGGTTGATGGCCGGGCGGGTCGATCGCATCGCCACATCGTTCGACAAGGTGCGCGGTATTCCCGAAGCGGCCAATAACAAAATCGTTCATACGGGCATGCCGGTTCGACCGGGCATCGCCGCCGTCCGTGGCGCACCTTACCCCGCCATTACCGAAAACTCACCGCTCAAAATTCTCGTGCTCGGCGGGTCGCAAGGGGCTCATGTCTTCAGCGAAGCCGTTCCGGCGGCGCTTGCTAAGCTTCCTGAACCTCTGCAACGGCGCATTCATATTTCTCAGCAGTGTCGCCCGGAAGATTTGGAAGCCGCCAAGGCCCGTTATGCGGGATTGGCCGTCGAGAGTGAGTTGAAGACGTTTTTTGACGATGTGCCCGGCCGTCTGGTTGAGGCGCATCTGATTATCGCCCGCTCCGGCGCATCGACGGTTGCCGAACTAACAGCCGTCGGCCGCCCGGCGATTCTCGTACCCTACCCTTATGCCGCCGACGACCACCAAAGCTACAACGCCCATGCCATAGACGAAGCAGGCGGCGGCTGGCTGATGCCCGAAGACTCGATGACCCCCGAAATCCTGGCCGACAGAATTCAATCTCTCTTCGGCCTTCCACAAACTCTGGAAAAGGCGGCTGCGGGCGCCATCCGCGTCGGCCGGTCCGATGCGGCGGCTCGCCTGGCCGATATGGTAATGGCGCTTCTGCCCAACGGAAACGGAAACCATGAGAATGGGAGGGCTGCCGCATGAGAGCGCTTCCCTTAGATATCGGAATCATTCATTTCGTCGGCATCGGCGGTATCGGCATGAGCGGCATCGCCGAAGTGCTGCACAACCTCGGCTATGAAGTCCAGGGCAGCGACATGGCCAACAACGCCAACGTCAAACGGCTGAAAAAACTGGGCATCAACGTTTCCGTCGGTCACAAGGAAGAAAACCTGGGGGATGCCCGCGTCGTTGTCATCTCGACCGCGGTTAAGAAAGACAATCCGGAGGTGGTCGAGGCCCGTAAAAACCTGATCCCCGTGGTCCGCCGCGCCGAAATGCTCGCCGAACTGATGCGGCTCAAGTGGTCCATCGCCGTGGGCGGCACCCATGGCAAGACCACCACGACATCCCTGGTCGCCTCCCTGCTCGACGCCGCCGAACTCGACCCGACGGTCATCAACGGCGGCATCATCAACGCCTACGGCACCAACGCCCGCCTTGGCGCTTCCGACTGGATGGTCGTCGAAGCCGACGAGTCCGATGGCACCTTCATCAAGCTGCCCGCCGTTATCGGCATCGTCACCAACATGGACCCGGAACACCTGGACTATTACGGCTCCTTCGACGAACTGCGCAAAGCCTTCGATACCTTCGTCGAGAACCTTCCGTTCTACGGCTTTGCCGCCCTTTGTATCGATCATCCGGAAGTCCAGGCGATGATCCCCCGTGTGGCGGATCGCAAGATCGTCACCTACGGCTTCAGCCCACAGGCCGACATCCGGGCAATCAATCTGGAGAGCGGGCCCGATGGCAGCCAGTTCGATGTGGTGATCACCAATCGCATCCAAGGCACCAACAGGACCATCGAGGGGCTTAAGCTTCCCATGCTCGGCACCCACAACGTCGCCAACGCATTGGCCGCTGTCGCTGTCGCCCAGGAAATGGGGCTCGACGATCAGGTAATCCGGCGGGCCTTCGCCGATTTCGAAGGCGTCAAACGACGCTTCACCAAAACCGGCGAAGTGGACGGCATCACGGTTATCGACGACTACGGTCACCATCCGGTGGAAATCGGCGCTGTCTTGAACGCCGCCCGCTCAGCCGCGCGGAGCAAGGTGATCGCCGTCGTTCAGCCGCACCGTTATTCACGCCTCAAGGATCTGTTCGAAGATTTCTGCACCTGTTTCAACGACGCCGATTCCGTTCTGGTCGCCGATGTTTACGCCGCAGGCGAACAACCCATTGAAGGCATCGACAAAATGGCCCTGGTTGAAGGGATCCGCTCCCACGGTCACCGCACGGTCATGCCGCTTAACGACCCCAAAGACCTTTGCGAAATCGTCAACGATTTGGCCCGCCCCGGCGACATCGTCGTCTGCCTGGGTGCGGGTGACGTAACCGCCTGGGCAAACGAACTGCCCAACGAACTGGCCCGGATGCGCTATGGCGACAGCGCGACCGGCGAGACTGACAAGGGATAGACGGAAAGATGATGATGGCTGCCTTGTTGTACCCCGGACACCTGATCAACCGCCTGCCCAAGGTGCGCGGAAGCTATTCGGCCAACGTGCAATTGGCGAAATACACCTGGTTCAAGGTGGGCGGTCCCGCCGAAGTGGTCTTCCGCCCGGCCGATACCGACGACTTGACCCACTTCCTGCTCAACAAGCCCAATGACGTTCCAGTCACCGTGATCGGCGTCGGCTCGAACCTCCTGGTCCGCGATGGCGGTATTCCCGGTGTCGTCATCAGACTCGGCAAGGGCTTCGCCAAAATCGAAACGGACGGCGATATCATCCGTGCCGGATCGGGTGCATTGGACATTCTGGTTTCACGCCATGCCGCCGAAGCCAACCTGACCGGCCTTGAATTCTTAAGCGGCATTCCGGGCACCATCGGCGGTGCGTTACGGATGAACGCAGGCGCTTACGGCCGCGAGATGAAAGACGTCACGCTCAACGCCATGGCTGTCGATCTGCAAGGCAATCTGCACGGCTTGACCAATGACGAACTGGGCTTCAGCTATCGTCATTCCAACATCCCGGAAGACTGGATTTTCACTGAGGTACGGCTTCAAGCCGAACCGGGCAACGCCAACACCATCGCCGCCCGTATGGCCGAGATCAAATCCTACCGTGAAGAAAGCCAGCCGGTGCGCACCCCCACGGGCGGCAGCACCTTCGCCAACCCGGAAGGTCACAAGGCCTGGGAACTGATCGACAAAGCTGGATGCCGGGGCCTGAAGCGCGGTGGCGCCATGGTTTCGGAAAAACACTGCAACTTCCTGATCAATACGGGCGGCGCAACGGCGGCCGATCTCGAAGGGCTGGGCGAAGAGGTCCGCCGCCGGGTTTTTGAAACCTCGGGCGTAACGCTCAAATGGGAAATTCGTCGCATCGGCGTGGCCGATAAGGGCGGCCCCACGGAGGTAGCGGAATGACTAGAAAAGTAGCGGTTCTCATGGGCGGCTGGTCCGCCGAACGCGAAGTGTCGCTGGTCAGCGGCGCAGCCGTAGCCAACGCCCTCAAAGAAGCCGGTTTTTCAGTCACCACCATCGACGTGCAACGTGACATGGGCAGCCTGCTAACGCGCCTCTACCCGCGCCCCGACGTGGTGTTCAATGCGCTGCACGGTCGCTATGGGGAGGACGGGTGCGTCCAGGGCTTCCTCAATATTTTGGGCATTCCCTATACCCATTCGGGCCTCATGGCCTCCGCCGTCGCCATGGACAAAGCCATGGCTAAAAGCGTCATGTCGGCTGCCGGTTTGCCGGTTGCGGACCATGTCATCGCCACCCGCGACGAGGTTCTGGGTGGCGATGTGATGGCCCGTCCCTATGTGGTCAAGCCCAACAACGAAGGCTCCAGCGTCGGCATCCATATCGTGACCGAAAATTCCGGGCCGGTTCTCGCCGAGGGCGAAGCCTGGGCGCTCGGCGATGAAGTCATGGTCGAAGCCTTTATCCCCGGCCGCGAGCTGACCGTCACGGTGATGGGCAACCGCCCGCTGACCATTACCGAAATCACCACCGACCGCGGTTTTTACGACTACGACGCCAAATACGCCTCGGGCGGCTCGGCCCATACATTGCCTGCCGAACTCCCCAAGGAGATTGAAGAAACTGTGCTTAGCATGGCGCTCAAGGCCCATGACGCTCTCGGTTGCCGGGGGCTTTCCCGCGTCGATTTCCGCTGGGACGACCGCAAAGGCGTGGACGGCCTCTACATACTTGAACTCAACACCCAGCCGGGCATGACCCCCACGTCTCTTGCACCTGAACAGGCTGAGCATGTGGGGATTTCGTTTGCCGAATTGACAACTTGGATGGTGGAGCAGGCCCAATGCGACGCGTAGCGGATAAAAAAGCGCCCGCCAAAAAGGCGACGCCCCGCAAAAAAACCACGGGGCGCGCGCCTTTGCCTCTGTGGAAGCGCCGCTCGACCAAATGGGCGGCGACCGGTTCGCTGATCCTGTCGATCGGCGCGGGCGCTTATTGGGTCTGGGCTCAAGGCTACGTTACCGAAACCATTGAACAAGCCAAATGGCGGGCCATCGCCCTGACCAGCCAAACCGGTTTCATTGTCGATGACGTTTTCGTCACCGGTCGCCAACGCACCGACCGTGACAATCTGCTCAAGGCGCTGAAGCTGGAACGCGGCAGCCCGATCCTCGCTTTCGATCCCCAGACGGCCAAACAGCGGATTGAAGAACTCCCCTGGGTCGCCGAGGCGATCATCGAACGCCGCCTGCCCGACCGGATTTTCCTGCGCATCGAAGAACGACGCCCCATGGCCATCTGGCAGCATGGCGGAAAAATGGTCCTCATCGATCTGGATGGCGAAGAAATCAAAGGGGCGGATATTGCCGGGCTGGAACACCTTCCCCTGGTGGTCGGAGAAGACGCGCCGAACCATACAGCAGACCTTTTGATCATGCTGGCCGAAACACCCGACCTTCAAAAACGGGTAAAGGCCGCCGTCCGGGTCGGCAATCGCCGCTGGAACCTTGTGATGGATACGGGCGTTGATATTCGCCTGCCCGAAGATGAAACGGCGGCCGCCTGGCTACGGCTCGTCCAATACCAAAAAAGCCACGACTTGCTCGCGAGAGATTTAACGACCATCGACCTACGCCTACCGGACCGACTGATCATCCGGCGGAAAGGCCATCCCGACCGGAAAATTCCGGTCAAGGACCTAAGGGGCGCTTGAGGAAAGCGGACAAGAGAATGAAACGTAAGAACGGCTCAAAAATCAGGATGAAAAACGGCGTCGTCGCCGCGCTCGACGTGGGCTCGAGCAAGGTCACCTGCTTCATCGCCAAGCCGGGCAGCGACGGTAAGCCGGAAATTCTGGGGATCGGACAACGCCTCTCCAACGGCGTGAAAAGCGGCATCATCGTCGATATGGACGAAGCCGAGTCCTCCATCCGGGCTGCCGTTGAAGCCGCCGAACACATGGCCGGTGAGACGGTCGATTCCGTTTTCGTCGCCTTAAACGCCGGCGACCCCATGTCGCGCCGCATTCATTTCGAAATCGCGCTGGACGGCCACCAAATCAGCGAAAACGACGTCCGCCGTGTCCTCGACCCGCAGGCTCTCAACGAGGAAGAACCGGCCGACCGCCAACTCATTCACGCTATTCCCATCAGCTACAGCATCGACGGCAATGGCGGGGTTAAAGATCCGGTTGGCATTTTCGGCAATCGCCTGGGGGTCAACCTCCACCGGGTCACGGCCGGAACGGCCGCCATTCGGACGCTGGAAACCTGCATTTCCCGCTGTCACCTGAAAGTCGATGCCGAGGTCGTCGCCCCTTATGCCTCGGGTCTCGGCTGTCTGGTCGATGACGAAATGGATTTGGGTGTCACCCTGATCGATCTCGGTGGCGGCACGACGACGATTTCGGTCTTTATGGAAGGCCAGTTGGTCCATATGGACAGCATTCGCATCGGCGGCATGCATGTCACCAACGACATCGCCAAGGGTCTTTCCACCTCGGTCAACCATGCCGAAAGGATCAAGACCCTGTTCGGCAGCGCCCTGCCCTCGCAATACGACGATCACGAGGTCATCAAGGTTCAGATGATCGGCGAGGAAGAAAGCCACGCGGCCAACCAAGTCCCGCGCTCCATGCTCGTCGGCATTATCCGCCCGCGCATCGAGGAAACGCTCGAGCTGGTCCGCTCGCGCCTCGAAGCCAGCGGCTTCGCCAAGCTGACCGGTCGCCATGTAGTGCTGACCGGCGGCGGCAGTCAGTTGACGGGCGTGCGCGAAATGGTCGGTCTGATGCTCGACAAACAGGTTCGCCTCGGTCGCCCGACAGGCGTGAAAGGCTTGGCGGAATCGACCGGTGGCGGGGCCTTTTCGACCGGCGTCGGCCTGTTGAAATTCGCACTCGACAAACAACCGGATTTCCCGTTGCCCATGGCGGAACAGGCGAAAATCGCCGACAGCCCACTGGGCAAACTGGGTAATTGGATAAGGCAGAATTTTTAAGAACTGAGGAACGGCCCGCCTCTGATTGACATGCGGGGGAAGAAGGAACCGGAAACGGTAACAAAAAAAATTGAGGCAGAAGGCCTCAGGGGATGAGTCAATTGGATGAAACAGTTATGATGTGGATTGGGGAGTATTGAAATGAGTATCAAATTCACTGTACCCGAAGATCAGGATCAGCCTGATCTGAAACCGAAAATAACCGTCGTCGGTGTCGGCGGCGCTGGTGGCAACGCCGTCAACAACATGATCGAATCCCAGCTTGAAGGGGTCGAATTCATGGTGACGAACACGGACCACCAGTCTCTGGAACAAAACCTCTGTGAGCGCCGCCTGCAATTGGGCACCGGCACCACGGCAGGCCTTGGCGCGGGCTCCAAGCCTCAAGTGGGCGAAGCCGCGGCAGAAGAGTGCATTCAGGAAATCACCGAAGAGCTTAAAGGCTCCAACATGGTTTTCATCACCGCCGGCATGGGCGGCGGCACGGGCACGGGCGCAGCGCCCATCATCGCCCGCACCGCTCGCGAGCAGGGCATTCTGACCGTCGGCGTGGTGACCAAGCCTTTCCACTTCGAAGGCAGCCAGCGGATGACCGTCGCTGATCGGGGCATCGAAGAACTGCAGCAGTATGTGGATACGCTCATTATCATTCCGAACCAAAATCTGTTCCGGATCGCGAATGAAAAAACAACTTTTGCAGACGCCTTCAAAATGGCCGACGACGTTCTCTACTCGGGTGTGCGGAGCATCACCGACCTGATCGTCAAACCGGGCATCATCAACCTGGACTTCGCCGATATTCGCACCGTTATGGGCGAAATGGGTAAGGCCATGATGGGCACCGGCGAGGCAGAAGGCGAGAAACGGGCCCTGG
>CBDUMN010000019.1:0-46131 GCA_965368335.1 uncultured Rhodospirillales bacterium | reverse complement strand
GTAGCCAACACCTGGTTCATACCCTCGCTTAGTTTGAGCATGAAGCCGCTTTTATCGTTGGTTTCGACCCGGCGGGTAAAATCGCCATTGACCGCACTCTCGACCAGTCCGGCGATCTCATCCTCAATCGCCAACTGTTCAGTCAAGTCCTCGACCTCAAGAGTAGCCCCAATCCGTTCTCCAGTCGGCGAGACGACCGGTGCGGCTTCAAAAATGAAGGTCTTGGCTCCGACTTTTTCTTGCGACTTTTGCGGTGCGTGAATGGTGCTGATGGATGACAATGATGCGTGAAGAGTCGAAACATCCACCCCGATCAACCCAGCAGCGCTAAAGGACGGCTGTACGCTCTTAATGGCCGCCTCACTATTAGCCATAAGTTTTTCCGCCGATTGGTTGAGATAGCGGATTTTGTTATCGGTCCCAACAATCATCGAAGCCGAAGAGGCTGCATCGAGCGCCGCCTTGGCTCCAAAGGCTTCGGCCGCCGTACGTTTCAAGACCAGCATGGCGCGCGCCATTTCTCCAAACTCGTCCTTGTTCTCCTCGGCAGGCACCGCGACGTCCTTGTCACCTTTGGCCAAACCGGTAATTGCCGTGGTAATCATCGTCACGGGCACCGTAATGCTGCGACTAATCAGAAAACCCAGCACCAGGAACACAACGATCACGACAACCGTTACCGCAATTTCAAGGACAAAGACGTTTTGGTTGACCTCATGGGCATTTTCGACAGCCGCGTCCTTCTCCGTCTCAGCATAGGTTCTGAGGTTAACCAACAAAGGATCGAGACCGGCATAAATGGTGCTCAACATTTTGGTTTCGGCGGTCAGTTTAATATTGTCCTGAACGAAGGTTTCCATCGCCGAAACATAGGTGTCGAGCTTCTGTAAAATCTCCTCGCGGCCTTCGACGTAATGCAGGTCGAGAACTTCGAGAAATTCCGCTTTGCGCTGTTTGATTTGGGCTAGGTATTTGGCCGCTCCACGCAGCATGAAATCTTTTTCATGGCGGCGCATCATCAACATTTTAATCGTCAACTGGGCAACACCGGCTTCTTCCAAACGCTTTTCAATATCTTGGACCGCACCGCGTAGGACGCCTCTTAGACCGGATTTTTCATCAAGCCCCATTTTTTGAGAAAGCGAAACGACTTTGAGAAACTGCTGATGGTGTTTCTCTGCACCTGCCTTGATCTTGGCAATGGCGTCACTGGCCTCGGCATCATCAACCAACTTGGCGACTTCATCCAAATAGCCAATCATCTCCTCAATGACTTTCCCGTAACGGTCGCGATACTTCAGGTCCTTACGTAGAAGGAAGTCTTTTTCATGACGACGAAGCTCCAATGCCGCCGCATCGATTTTCAGTTCCAAAACCTCGACGCTAATTGCCCGCTCTTCATTCTTTACTGCCTCATTTAGTAAAGATGAACCGACAAAAACAATCGTATCCAAGGTCAGGATAGCGATCACCCCCAGGACAATTAGCGACCAAATTTTCACCAGAACAGGCAGATTGCCTAAAATTGTCTTTATAGGAACCGACGGAGCTTTCTCGGACATTGCTTACCCCTCTTTTTTTGCCGTTTTTGCGCTTTCTTCACCAGGGCAACCCAACGCCCTCGCCAGAGCAAAACGGATATTTGATGTAATCATTTGGTAACATGACCACATCCGGAACAACAAAGGTCCATCCGTATACATCAACCCATAGTTATTGGTTTGAGATGGCTATGGACGACATCATTACAAGTTTCGGAACGCTCCTTTCCATACGCAGAGTTTCACGGCAGAATGCGGTGAAAAGGGAGGAAGAGGATTAATGTCTTTGCACTATGACGACCAACTGATCCACAGGACACTCCAAGACACTAAAACCATCGCCATGGTCGGCGCGTCGGCCAAGTGGGTGCGGCCGAGTAACTTCGCCATGTTCTGACGGTTTTTTGGTGTTTGGCAAGGAGATCAAAGAGATAGAGGAAATCCGTTAGACTTTTGGCCGATATGCCGCATCAAGGAAAACAACGGGTTACAAGGCACTATCTAACGGATTTACCCCATGAACACCGACCAAATACTGGTGCGCTATTTATCTCTTAAGGCTCTCAGATCGATAAGCAGCAACTCAGCCTCATCATGAACAGTTACGCGGGCGGCTTCATACCTGTCTCTTGCCGGTCGGTTATTGGGTTGCCCATTGGTGAACGAAAAGAAACCGCGCTCATTTGACACATTTTGCATTGCCAAAGCGTTCGCTTTGAGGCGCCCATAAAATCGGACAACTGAACTACAGATTGGTTCCGAAAGAGCTCCAAGCTGACTGGCGGAGCTATCAAACACGACCGTTCCTTCAAGTAGTCTGTTTGTAATCTTCTCGACATCCTGATAGCTAGCGACATTTCTAAGGCCAGCATCGATATCAATTAGTTCGGCAAGGACTGAAACTTCGGCGCAAATCGCTCCAACAAGTCCTGCGCGTTTATCTTGAGCCTGATAATCGTGCAAACGCTTTCCAGCCCAAAGACCGAAAAGTCCAGCGAGGACGGCACCGATAATGGCTCCAGTCAAAGTTGCGATGAAGTCCTCCACTTTGCTCCCCCCTTATGTTTCTTCCGTCAAATCCATGGCTTTTCGCATCTACGCCCTCCCCCTAGCTAGAGGAAGTGACGTGCCAGAGGATAACAACGTCTTCACATAGACCCGCGCTAGAATTCTCAGAGCATCACAGAAGAACACAGCCTGCACTCTTTTTACGCCTTCTTTTAGGCATTGAATTTGTGTTGCCATGCCCAACCAGCCAAAACCTTCTCGGGTCGTCTGATCACCCCATTTCGGGGAACAAGGAGAAGACGACGCGCACCACTACCGAACCTCACCCCTTTTGATGTTTTCAACGGTAGTGCCCGGGAGCATCGCCGTGCCTCGGGATAGCCGGTTACAGCATGGCAACAGCCTGAGTCTATTGGTATCAGGGGCGCTGCCAACAACTAATCCGGCACGTATACGATAGGATGCATACTTTCGGATACACGGAGCTAGCTAGTATCGCTGATACTGGCACGAAGTTTGGTCACGTCAGTGAATAGCTGGAGAGGTCGCGTTTACGGTTTAGGCTAAAGGGTCAAACGGCCCATCAGAAAGGCGTTTGGCAATATAGGCCTCAGCCTCAAGTTTCTCATCTATTGCATGCTGAAGATACACGAAAGAATCGAAAAAAAGGGCAAGCGATTCCTGATTATAGTGTCGGCGACATGTTACGTAGAGCAATTCTTTGTAAATATCCTGAAAGCAGTTTCTCATTCCTGCATTTCGTTGGTTCCCGGCCTTTCCCGAAACCCAGGGATGATTGAAGTCTACGTGCAGAAGCGACCCCAACAATATGAGAAGAATTTCAGACTGGATATTCCGGTACCCTTCTTGACTAGACAGTTTGGGGCCGAGATAGATAATCTTTGCCCGCGCAAGTCTAAAATACAGAATTCCAGCAACCTTGCCTTCTGATATCCCGTGATCCAGTCCCCGCCTAGCATCCATGAATTGGGCATCTAAGTCAGCTTCACGCATGGCGGAAAAAAACTCATAATCCGAAAAAAAGACATCATCGTGAGACCCATAGGGTACACGCTCAAGCGTCTCCTTAATCAAATTATCGAAAAATTTCCGTTCAAAATTCTCGGAAAAGAAACCGTGGGGATCGCCCACTCTACCGCCAGGAGGATCACCAGCCTGCTTTGTCAGCCCACTCATCTACATTGCTCTTGGTTGAGTTGGTACCATGAATACCATCATTAGTGCCAAAATCTTTTTCAGCAGGCAAAGACTCGCCATAGTAACTGGATTGGCCATCCGCAATGTACTGATCACGCGACTCTTGCGCTTCAAGTTCTTTCAAGCTTTTCATTTTCGGTGTACCAGTTGAGTGTCCTATCATTTGGGCGCGCCCCCTATTACACGAACAGTACGGGCTGTCAAGGTTAGGTTGATGTTCCTGTTTTTTTTCTAAGAAAACGTTACTAAACCGAAATCGATCATGCAACAGCCATTCAATTAAATTTTTAATTCATTGATATAACTTGCTTTCTTGATATGTGTTCTTGTTTTCCCCCAATGGGCACGAATGAAATTATCCTTATTTCTTTGTTCCAGAAATCGCGAAAGTTACATCTGTTGTGCGGAAGTAAAACCCCAGGCACCCACGGAACAACCACCTCTAATTTCACGTCGAACTAGCCTATTCGCTCCGGCGCACAAGCGCCTTCCCGCCGAAACGCTTCAGAGCTGCTGCAGCAATATTTCCCATTCATGACGCGGCAAAATAGAAACCGAGGATCAACATCACAGCCCGATTCATCGACATAGCCCTCCCCCCAATCACCGAACTTGTGGTGAGGGACTTTTGTGTTGTTATCAACCGACAACACAGCGATACCGCGAGCCAGCCCTAAGACACTTATTGCGTATAATGCACAACACAGCACTCGCATAAGGTTTGACACCTAACCTCGAATCGACCCATGGTATTTCCACAGGTCAGTCGGGAAGAAAGGCGAAGAAACTATGCAGACCGATATGCATTACTATGGGACCTATGCCATGGCGCGGGCAGCAGGCCTGCGCAGCGATATTTGCAAAACTATTGCCACTGCGGCCCAGTTCGTTGATGACAACGCGATTACCGACGCGGTCCATTTCGATGACGCTGGACGGGTCGATTTTGAGGCCACAGCCCATCACACGCTCGACATCCATAACGTGAAAATAGGCCACCTTAACGCCAAGGACCAACGTCAAATATGGGTTCCCTTCCACTTCCTTCCAGGCAATCAGGGCGAAGGCTTCACCGAACGGCTTATCTGTCGCCAGGACAGTGCCATTGCACAAGAAATGGTGAGCCACCACTTAAGCCTCTCCGGGGAGCCCTTCGCTGTTGAACTCTTGGGTATAACCGCCCACGTCTACGCCGATACCTTCTCTCATTACGGTTTTTCAGGCGTCAGTTCTCGCTATAATCGGGTGGATAATGGGGCCTTCGAGTTCGATGAAAATCTAGACGATGAAATGCGCACTTACATCACGGAAAAGGCCGAGCGGTTCTTCGAGAATTACAAGGAAATCGGAGCTGGGCTTATAGAAAACATCAAATCCTGGTTTGCCGAAGAAGCCTCTGGTGCCTTGGGTCACGGCGGCGCTGCAACATTCCCCGACCGTCCCTTCCTAAAATGGAGCCTTGTGTTCGAAGAACCCAGCCCTAGGCAGGAGTTGCGCGACAACCACGCGACTTTTCTGCAAGGTTGTCAAGCGCTCCACAAAACATTCAGGCGGTTTGCGGAAAAACGGCCTGATACAGCAGAAGGCAGCGGCCGTGAATGGGATGCCATGGCAGACAAAGTAGCCCAGGTATTGGACGTCCAGGCGGGCAAGGATGGACGGATCAAGGCATGGCAGGAAGCGGCGGGGGACCCCACCCTATTTGGCAAGCCAGAACAAATTCCGATCTACGACGAGGTCCCCTGGATTAGGTCTTTCGCAGCTCTCGACGGCACCCCCCATTCGTACGAAGCATTGGACAACCAAGTCTACCGGTTCTATCAGGCGGCATCCCACCACCGTACCTACGTGCTGCGCAACTTGCTGCCCCGGCATGGGCTCATCGTCGACTAGGACGTTTTAGTCAGCAGGTGAAATTTTTATCCCGTACTTGCGTTCGAAGTCCTCGCGGATTTCAGCACACACGAACGGCTCATCGCGGTGGAACCAAAGGGCAATCCGCAATTTACAAAGCTTCCACGTCCTGTTCATCGTTTCCAAACCTTCACCCCTTTCTCAACAGACCGGCCAACCACATAGCCACCGACACCGATTTTGAGCAGGTCCCACATGTCCGGCGGCAGGTCGAGCTGCTGGCCGACGCCGTAGGGGGCGAGCAGGTAGTTGTTGGCGACGATCAGGCCGAACAGCACCATCAGCAAGGGCCGCCAGTTTCGTTGAAGCCAGGATTCACCGTTAGCCTCGGCCATGATGGTATTCGCCGCCGCCTCGATTTCCTTCATCTTGCCGGTAAGGATCATCTCTTGCATTCTGGCCTTGATTTTCGCTGCCTCGTCCTTGTCTTCAATTGATTTGTCGATTAGGCCAAAAACACCAGACACAACGGGCCCAAGTAGCGTGAGCATTTCTCACCCCTCCCTTATCATATTGGCGATGCGTAGGGCGCGATCACCGACTTGGCGAGCCCATTTGCTATCAAGCGCTTCCTCCGAAGCTTTGGCGTACTGACCAGTTTCCAGGGCGGCCAGCATATTTTCGAACTCAAGCAGCGTCGGCAGCCCCATGTTGAAACACATCTCAACCAGAGCCTCTTGACGGATATCCGATAGGTCACGCCACCACGGCAAGGCGTTGTCGAGATCGATCATTGATTGACCAATGTCGTTTTCCAAAAGATATTCTGCCTCGATAGAGCTAAGGCCAACGTCTTCGAGGTTTCGCCCATAGCCAATTGTCAGCTTGTCCTCCGTACAGCGGTAGGGCTTGAGCCGCAGACCCTCTGCCTGCTTGATGCTGTGCAAAAGCGTATTCATGTTCATAACTTTACCCCTCCCTTTCATCACATAGGGCTTCTTGGGCGGCCCGTTTCTCGGCTTTCTGCTGCCTGATTTTGAGCACCATCAAATAACCACCAGCCAAAACCAAAGCGCCGTTTCCCACAGCAACAAACAAGTTCGCGTATTCGGTCCAAGCTTGGATTACAGAACCGCCTGCCCCAACACCTACGGCAGCCTTGCCGATGGTTTCCTGAGAAACGTGGTGGATTTGCTCGTTCAAACTCATTTTACTCCCCGGGCCAAACGACCGCGTTTTCTGCGGCTTGAATTTCGGTTTCTGTAGTCGCTGCGTTGATTGCCTTTTTCGCTCCCATGCGCGCAGCTTCAATCGCCGCAGCAATAGGCCGCCACGCCACTGCCTGGGCCAAGATCACATCGGCTACGGCCTGGAGATCAGCGCCGGTAACGCCAACCTCGGCAGAAAGCAGGGGGTAGCCTGCCGGATCGGGCGCGGCGTCATTTTGCAGAGCCTTCGCTTCTTCGAGCTTTTCTCGGTAGGTCATGGCCTGCCCTGCGCCGTCTGTGATGTATTGAAGGCGGATTTGCTCGGCCTGCTGATCGATACGCTTGCAGGCCTGATCCTTCCGCCCCTCAAAGTACCCCGCCAAGTCGAAGTCGGGGTCGTCGACCTCGGTTCGGGTGACGGTGTAGTTGTAGCCGTCGTTATGTTCGGTGACCTGAAGGCGTTTGCCGGGGCGTGGGCGTTTCGGCCCTTGCTCCACATAATCAAACAACCCAATCTCCGGGTCCGGCTTGGCGTTCAAAATGATCAATCCATCAGGTAAGGACACCCGAGAGCGTGACTTGTAGAGTTTTTTCATTCCATCGTTGTCATACATGAGCATGAATCGGTCTCCTTCTCTGTCTGCGTACTTTCCCCCAAACCTCGTCAAACGAACGGTCCAGCACAAAAGCGATAAGGTCATAAGGGACACGCTTTTCAGAGAGATACTCCAAAACCAGGGTTTCCCTCTCTCCCCAAGTAGGACGCTCCCCCCCTTCAAACGGCGGACTATCAACTCTTTGCCCCACTCGGCCCTCCTGCCGTAGGACCACAAGTTTCCCAGAAACAGCCCTCGCCGTTCGCTTACCACCTAGCTTCATCGTAATTTCCCCAATCGAGAGACCGGCCTCATACTCACGGATCAGGGTCTCCACCTCCTCTTCGCTCCATTCGGAATGGGTATCGGCCCACCGTTGCCAAACCTCACGATGCATCTCGTCAATTAGCTGCAGGTCAGCCACCTCCCAGCGAGAGACCGGCAATAAGCAGCCATCCACAAAACGAGAATCGAGGCGCCACGCATCAATTTTCCGCAACACACCAGCTTCCTTAAGTTTGCGCACCCGAAACTTGATAGCCGGGCGCGTTCGATCAAGGTGAGCAGCGATATCGCTGTAGGGCTGGCCCGCCGCTGCCGCTCGAGCAAGATAACGGTCTTCCGATATGGACCACCGTTTGGTCACGGCCCAACCTCCCATGCTTTGCCCAGATCAGGGACGCGGCCAGGGGAAGCTTTTCGCGGGCTCCACCAGAACTCCTGCCCGCGTTCCCTTGCACGGCTTTCCATTCTCCCGAATGAAGCGCTGTAATTGGGATCAGCCATTTGCTGAAGGCGGTTCCAGATCAACCGATCAGTGGCAAGGCGCGTATACCAAAGCGTGGTGTAAGGGGTGTATCTCTGGCCATAGCGGACCAACTCCCCAGCAAACTTGGTTTCATGCCCATCATAGAGCTGACGCAGGTTGCTAGAGGTAAGCCGAACCGTGTCATGAAGAAGTCCGACACCAGGTCCTAACAACTGATCCACCAAATCTTTATCTTTTCGAGAAAGTCCCGCTCGAACGAAGTCACCAAAAATTCCAAGCCCTCCGCCCTGGAAGAAGGATTCCTGCCAAAACTCAGTCTCGCTCATATCCCTCGGGTCTTTGCCCATGCCCATATCCTTGAGCTGGAGCACAACACCGCCCATGACAGTGAGGCCGATCATCAAATCAGCGAGGTAAACCGCCTTTGCTTTTGGTCCTTCCTGGAGCCCACCCCGCATGAGGTGGGTGATCATCACGGTGATCGGGAAGGATTTGTACATCATGCTCGAACGCCAGAACTCACCAGGCAAAGATCCACGACGCTGTCCTTGGCTCAAGGCCGCCTGCACCCGGGCATCTGGGCTAGGGACCGCAAAATCAGTCTCGGTCAGAACCATTTCATGCAGCCGGCGGCCTGCCTCACGAAGGGTGTCGTCATCAGATTTAGCCATTCCGGCAGGGTCCATAAACCGCGCACCCTTGAAATCCTGCGACGCAAATTGTCTAGCCGCATCCCAGTAGCGCTCTTTAATTCCGTAACGCTTGAAAGCACGCCTGATCGGCGACGGCAGCTCACCGAATGCTTTCCCTGACTGATCGGCAAGCATACCGAAGAACTCCAGACCAAATGCCCATCGACCAGCCTGCGTCCACGGTGTAAGTCCTGTTACCCGATGGAAGGTATCCGCCATGGCCGCCGTCCATCCATCGCCGACCAATTCGTCCTGGTAACGTTTGACCGAAATCGCTTTGGAAACCCAAGCCTCGGCGATAAGACCGGAACGAGCAGCAAAGGCTCTGCCTTCAGCGTTCCTCGGGTTGAGGAAGCTCATCTGGCGCTTCAGCACTTTGGAAGCCTCCAGGCCATTCCACGAGGACGTATGCTGGAGAAACTTCAAATCAGAGATTGCCGAGAGTGGCGCCCTGCCCAAGTGAGCCATGGACAATACGTTGCGCACCCCGCCAAAGAATTTGGCCGCCAATTCACTCACGGGATTGGAAACCCGACCGGTCAGAACTTCATAGACATCGAGGATCACCTGAGGCCGCTCGACAAAACGTTTCGCCAGTTGATCCGGTCGCCCGGTCTTCAAAGCATCCTTTGCAGCTTCCTTGACCTGTTCACCTTTGCTTTTAGGGATGTAGGCGTCCAGATAACCTTCAATACCGCCAAGCTTCTCTTTGCTTTCCGCCAATCCATGGAGATACCGGATCATCGTATCCGGACTGGGGCCCAAAGTTTCCAGAAGGCCGATATCCCTGGACAGCCCCTCGATGTGACGAACGACCAGGCCAAAGATTTCATTGCCGCCCATCACCTCGTTGTACTTGAGCCAGGAATCAGCGTCCTTGAATTGGAGAAGCCGAGGATCCGCCCGCTTATTGGCAAGCTTCCTGCCGGCGAACACTCCGCCTTTAAAGCCATTGAAACCATCCGTTGAGATGGTCTCGAACATCCCGAGCAGCGCTTCTCTCTCTTGATCTTTTGGGAGAACCTTCCCCGTATCCGGATCACGAATTTCAAAGTTGAGGTCTTCAACAAAGCGAGCCCACTGGAGAGCATTCCCTTTCCGGATACGCTTGCCATCGTGACTGTTGGGCAGGAACCAGTCATGGCGCTTCTTGATATCACCACCAGCGTTGTTGAATCTGGTTCGGGCATATTCGGACGTTTCCTGCCAAGCTTTGGCGGCTGCTCTGGCAGTCGCATCACCGGTCTCTTCGCCGAAGAGCTCCTTAATGAAATCGTTTAGCCCAGCCTTATCCTGCACGGCGCCACCATACTTGGGGCGATAAGCGGCAATCCCGTCTCCGAACATTCGGTGCAGTTCGCCGGTAATGGTACGGACCCTGGCTTCAGCATTGGAGTGATCGGCCTTTTCCCAGATGTCTCGAACCAGATGGGAAATAACACCGGCCGTGAAACCCTTCTCGTGCTGCTCAGCCCGTCCCACGATCTCAGCGACATAAAACGAATGAAGCTTGGCCAGGCGCTTTTTCCGCTCCGCATCCTTGGTCATCCGCTCGACGATTTCAGCTGCAGCTTTACGTTCCGCTTCAGTCATGGTCACCCGATCAGCATGACGGTCCCGGGCGTTTTCATACTCTTTGTAGAGATGTTCGGCGTCCTGGCGGTCGATTAGACCTTCAGAAACGGCCCCATTGAGGCAAACTGCGAATTCCTTAGCCGCGCTCATCAGTCGTCCCCTTTCACGCAAAGGCTAAAGAGCCGGGCGTTTTCTTCAAACTCGTCGGCTTCTTCCAGTAATTCCTTGAGGGGCTTCGTCACCGATCCACCGGTTTCTTCGTTGATCATTCCGGGAATTGGGACTTCAAGATATTCCACGTCGTCTCCAAGGTGGCCCAAGGCGTCGGAGAGCGCCTTATCCAGCGCTTCGTCGGCTTCCGGTGTGCCATCCATCAGAGATGTGATTTTCTTGTCTCCAGGAGCGCTTCGGCCTATACTGTTCTTGAAGCCAGTCACCTCCGGAACGCTTCGGACGTTAGGCTCTGGGGACGCATTCGCGGACATCGGAGCACCGTTGAGGGACTGGCTTTTATTTTGAGCGGGTTTCTTGATCAGCGTCTTGAAAAGAACAGCCTTGGGGCGCCTTTTCGTCGCATCGCGTAATTCAGCTGTAACCCAGTATTCGACCCCACCGATTTCCTTTACAAAATCGACGTGCTCTTGAGCTCGAGAAGCATTTCTGCCGATCATCCTTGCGGGCTTAATATTGTCAGGCTGATAGAAGACAAGAGGGACCAATTCAAAGTCTTCTTGAGTGACGGCAATCTGGCCACGCGCTTCTTCCGTTGCCGGTGTCCCGTGGTTGTTTTTGGTGTGGACCACACGATCTTCGACAACAGCAAAAGTCGCCCCGTTGGCATCAAAGTCCTTTGCCGACGCCCCGTTGATCTTTGACGCTGTGGCCTGCGTTGTTTTGCCCAGATAGGCGTATTCAGGCCGTCGGGAAACACGGTCGCCCCCTCGATTCCAACCGGTATCGGCTACCCGTCCAACCTCAGCAATCAAAGGCTCAAGTGCCGGCATGTCGAAATCCAGGCCGCCATCGACCGATTGAACGGCTCGGGCTTCCAGAATATCGTCCAATGCGTCTTCGGCATCGACGCCTTCTTCGGTCATTTTTCGAGCAGCGGCACGGGCTTCAACCGGGTCCAAGGTTTCGCCTCGATCAGCAACCGCCTTGTGCAGCTCTTCCGCGGCCTTGGTCAGCCCTTCCGCATTGCCGGTCTGGGCATGGTAGGCCTCCCAGTCTAGGGCAAGGTCAAAATCTTCCGGGTGGTGACGACCTGCAGCGTTTCCATCTAAGGCATCTGCAATCAGGTCATAGACATCATTATCGGCTGAACCTTCTTCAAGCCAGCCCATTTCCTCCATGGTTTCCCGAACCTCATGGAGCGTTTTCCCATCCTTTCGGACCAACCCGCGGCGCAAGCGGTGAAGATCCATAGCCCTTGTTTCGCCCGACGGCTTAAGACCACCCAGTTCCTTGATAGTCTGGATGGCGTCACGAGGCTTATGAGAAGGTTTTGTGGGAAGCTCGAATAGTGACTGCGGCTCAAAGCCTTGTTTCAACTTTTCCCCGGAATCTGATTTAACCGCTTCCCTTATTTCAGAATCAGGCTTTTTGCTGGGCAATTCGTCCCGAATAATGTCTTCCACATCGACGGGACGATCATGGGCTATATCATCAAATGCTTTTGTCATGGCGGCATCGTGCATCTCCCCTCCCCGAGCGGTCGTCCCGAAGGGCGAACTTTCCATGTGATCGACAGCTTCTTTCAAAACCGTCTCAGCCGCTTCCAGCTCACGGTCTGGGTTGATCACGCCAGCTTCGCGGGACTTACGATAAGCCCTGAGCAACCCGCCCACCCCCTGCCCTGCCAGATCGGCAAGACCAGTCAGTCCCGCCGCCCCAACGCCAGCCGAAGCAATGTTGGCCAGCGCGTCTTGCAAGGTATAGGGGCTGTTGATCTCTTCTTTAAAATCACCCACTGGTGCCTGGATCATGGCTTCCGAGCCCATGCCGATCACGCCCTCTCTCATTGCCACCTGACCAGCTCGCTTCAAAGCTTCGGTTATAGTCCGCGCGGCTGCATTGACCGGTGCGCCACCGATAGCCAGAGAGGCTATATTGATCGGATCGGTCATAAGGGCGGATGTAGAACCAAAAAAACGTCCTAATCCGGCGTATCCGATGTCCTCACCCTTGTTGAGCTTTTCTCGCAGCGCCTTGGCTTCTGAGGCAATCTCTTTCAGGAAGTCATCTTCCGACTTGATGGGAAGGTCTGGATATTCCTTGCGAAGGGACTCCAGGCGCTTTTCAAAAACTCGCTTCTCTTTCTGCGCGGCCTCGATCAGATCACTGTAGCCTTTTCCCGCAGCACGGCGCCGGTCAATCTCGACCATGTAGTCAGAAGCGCGTTTCGTCTGCTTGTGACTTTCCAAGTATGGATTGTGCAGCCGCTCGCCAGTAGCTTCCTCGATCTCTGCAATATAGGAATCGTACTTGCCGACCAGAGCCCGGTGGCGGCTATCACTCAGGTCTTCATAACGACTGCTTTCCCAGGCCTCACGGAAGCGGTCGCCGAAGGTTTTAAAACTGCCTAGCGGCTTAATGTTCCGGTCAAAATCCCTGGTGTCTTTGGAGGAAACGAACATCGCCTATTCCCCCTGTGCCAGTTTGCCAAGATTGATGATCCAACGTCGCCCGCTCTCGGTTAGAACGTCCTTATCCCCCACCCGTCCCGCATAAAGGCCATTTCCAAGGGCGATAAAGGTAACGTGGTCGCGGATATCCTGGGCCGTTAATGTTGCACCTCCCGCCGTCTTAGGCTGACCCAGATCCTTGTCTTCAAGGCCATCAACAAGCCGAGTAAAGGCTTCGCTAGACATCCCAGGCACGGGCGCCAGGGACTGGAAATTGCTGGAAAACATGCCATCGCGGTCATAAGTCACGAAACCGCCGGTAACTATTTTGACGGCCTCTTCCAACCTGTCCGTATCCAGCGCCTTAGTGGCATCTTCAACATCGGAGGATAATTTGGCGTAGACGGCCTTTACGGTTTTCTCGAGTCCACTCCTGAACTCTGGCGTGAAAGCCTCCATCGCCATAGGAGGAAGTGCAGTTTGAAGAGCATCCCGATATCCGCCATCAATCTTGGGAAGATACTGCTTTTGAAGCCGGGCAACCTCTTCTCCTTCAAGGATCACCCGAGAGGCATTACCGTATCCTTTCTCAGCCATGGCAGCGGCATGGGCGTATTCAGGCTTATCGGCTGCAAGCGCCGCAAGGACAGAGGGCAGGTGATCTCCTGTTCCATCTGATAAAGCCCCCAACAGCGCCCCACGTGTTTCTAGGTCGCTCGTCTCCAGGGCTTGCTTTAGCACCGCGGTTTCCCCGTGCCGCAAAATCGGGACTTCCAGCAGGCCATACCGTTCGGCCACAAATTCCCCGGCTTGAACTCGCCCCTTAAGCGAAGCAGCCAAGTTTATGGGGTTGGTGAGGTCCAGTTGCGGAACAACCGTTACGCCCCGCTCCGCCACCATGCCCAATGGATCGTTTTTCAAGGCTTTCTCGGTATTTCGGGCGATCCGTTCGAACAAGTCTAGACGGGCGTTGTCGTAAGCAGTCGAGACGCTTTCCTTTAGACCAATCACCTTGATCTTCATGTCCTGGTGCGTTCCCTTAGCAAAGGCTCGTGCTTCCTGTTGCAAAGTTTCCGCCATCTCTAAGGATTCAACCGTCTCCTCATCCCCCAGGGCAGCAGCCCGCTCTTTGACAGCCGCCAAACCATCGAAGGACCGGCCATTTGAAATCGCGTCAATCGCCACCTTGGCCTTCTTCCGAACGTCCTTGGTCGCCACTCGGTGTTCCGCCCTGCGATCGGCCAACCGCCCCCGCATTTCATTAACCAACGCATCTTCCTCGTTGGGGTCGAAGTTATGCGCCCCCTTGAACTCACGAATAAAAGCCTCAGCTTTGTTAAGGCCGCCCTGCATCTGGCGCTCGAACTCGCCAAGGGCCCCTTCCCGGCGCACTTCATTTTCCCGGTCTAAGTCAAGAACCGCCTTCCTCTGCGGCGTTAGATCTGAACGGGCCGCCATAAAGCCCTGATATTTGTTTTCCTCCAGCGCCGCCTCTTCGGCTTTTCCGGCCCGCCAAAGCTCATTTGCCCTGGTACGGGATTCTTCGGCGGCGCGAAGTAGATCCGCGTTATTGCCTGCCTCCTCTTCCTTGAGTGCCTGTCCCGCAATGACTTCCAGGCTTTTGGCTTTGCGAGTAGCCAATTCCATGCGCAATGGGATGTGGTATTCCTTGGGAATACGCGTAAGCAGTCCCTTCTCCATGGCGTCGAAACGCTTCTCAAAGGCCGCAGGGTCGTTTGGATGTTGCTGCGCAAACTTGCCAATATCCGCGTTGACAGATACATCAAGTCGCGCCATGTAAGCCGCCATGGCCTGTTGATTGAAGGCATCTGCGGCTAGGGTATCATCTTCTCGCCAGGGAAGAGCTCCGCCACTCTCAGCCGCCGCGAAGCCCTCATTGCTTCCTTTTAGTCCCGCTTCTTCGGTTACCTTCTTGACACGATCCTCGCGGGCCTCATCGGTCATTCTGCGGCCCATTTCTCCAAGGAATGCAGCGACGGCTGGAACGGCGCCAGCCTGCTCGCCAATACGGGCAAATGACGGCCCCTTGTATGTGGAGAAACGCCGACGCCGTGAATAACCCGGCGCGCCACTTTTATATTTCAGACCTGGCCCACGCATCAGGCGGCACCAATGGCTTGATTGCGTTTTATACTGTCGTAAGCAGACAACCCAAAATCGAGAATACCGCCAACGGTGCCGCCGCGTTTTTTAGCGGTCACTGCCCTACGCCGCGCCATATAAGCCGACTGCATGGAGCGCCGGTGAACGTCAAAAAGAGCCGTATTCCGATCCGCTTCGACCTTAGCCGCCTCCGCACCTCTAAGCGCTGACCCACGGCCTGTATTCAATCCTCTGGCGGCGAAATAAGTTTTCTGAGAGGCAAGCACCTGCGCCAATCGTTTTTGGCTTTCCAGTTCACGCTCGGCCGTCTCCAGCTTATCGACGTGTTCCTGACTCGCCAACATGGCCTCGGTCGCCTCAGCATTAGCCATCCCGGTAGCCACAGACGCAATACCGCTAGCCCCGCTCAAGCCTAAGCCAATCCAATCTTTTGTAGTGAGGTCGGAAAAGAAACTACTCACGCCAGAAAGCATATTGCCAAAGAAGCTTCCCGTTCCTGCTGTCGTTGCACCAGCACTGGCAACCAACCCTGGCGTCCCTGAAATCGCCATCGTATTGAAACCGCCCATGGTTCCAATACCACCTGCGGCAGCAGCCGTACTTCCTGCCGCCGCCCCACTTGCTGCACCACCTGCCGCTGCAGCCCCGGCCCCGCCGGTCATTGCCGCCAGGGCAGCAAAACCAGCCAGAGGAAGCGCTACTTTCGCCACCTTACCCATTACGTCGCCACCTCTACCGTAATTCCGAGAATTGTTGCCGGACCGGGCCGGTCGTAGGAGAGTGGAACGGTTTCACCCTTGGTCCCGTCGTTCCAGCCGAGGAGACGTTTGGTAATCCGCCCCGTGTAGGGTTGCGGAGCCTGATCGAAGGACGCCCCACCAAACCGCCGGTGAATAGCGTTCTTGCCCCTGATCTTGAGCTGAACGGTCTCATACACCTCGACTGTGACTTTGGTAATCCGATGCTTATTGCCAACCAACGTCCCGTTTTCCAACTGCGCCTCGATGGGCATGGGCTCCACTTCCCAGGTAAAGGAAAAGCCCGCCTCTAACTCGGAAACATCAAAAGGCGTGGTCACCGACCCGTCCGGCTGGACTTCGGCGTTACCCAGGTCTGCCCCGTCACCCCAGAGAGCCACGGTTTCCCCCGCTAGGTGTTCAAAACCTGTCCAGGCGGTCTTGGGCGTCCCAGAAGTCTGCTTGATTGAGCAGTCCAGGAAATAGCCCTCCTCCAACCGCTCGATGAAATACCGATCAGTCCCGTCAATGGTTCGTTTAACTAGGAAAAACACCTTGTTACCGACTACTGCAGTCCGAAGGATTTCGCCCTCGGTATCAAACCAGGTCCAGCCGGTTATTTTCTGGCTGCGCCGGGTATTGAGCACAGCCACTGTACCGTCGGCATTATTGACGAATATATGATGAGCGCTGTTCGCCTTGTTACCGTGGCGCTTAGCCATCCCCTCCGGATTACGGATCAGTGAGGCGCAGAGCTGGGATAGCTCATTGGTGACGTAACCTTTTTGGGCGTCGTCATAGACCAACTCTTGCACCGACTGATGTTCGTCGCCCTCTTCGCCACCCGCCATAACGAAACAAACGCCGCCCTCTAGTTCAACGGGTCGGACATGAGATGCGCGGGTGCGGGTATGGTTGAGCGGATCAAACTTTTTGGGGGTAACCGGCGTATCCTCAACCACAAACACCCCGCCCGCGGTCAGAAACACCAGATCATAACCGGAATAAATTTGCTCGATGGTATTTACCTGATCCCCGTCCAGGCTCTGCGACACCATAGAATCATCTGGCTCTTCACCATTTATCGGCTCCTTGGCCTCAAAGTCGTAATACTCCCCAGCCACCGAGCCCCATGCTGTCTGTTCACGGGAAAGGTAGAGCCGCCCATCGTGAATCATAATCCCGGTCGGATGCCCGCGCCGGTCACTCCAAGCATCTTCCTCAGACGTCGTCGCCGTACTCATATCGAGGGACCACCCCCCGGCGGCGATAGTAGAAGTATCACCAAACGCCGTCGTTATATTAACTGTCACCTGCGTTGCCGAAACATAACTGGCGATCACAGCAACCCCATCATTGCCTTCGATAGTCGCCCCCACATCACCACTCGAAAACCAATCAGTCCCGGCGGTGAACGTTACCCCGGTGCCCGTGGTTGCTGCGGGCGTTCCCGTCGTATTCGGCCAGTCATTACCGAATTTCTCCTGGGGAAGGTTGGTTAGGGGTAAGTCTCCCACCGCCCATTGGTCGTGAGCCCCCTGGCGCATCAGCCTGAATGGCGCGTGGGAGACTGTCGCCATGAGGAGTGTATCGAGGGTTTGGCAGTACCCGAACTTGCTCAACTCGGATGCAGTCAGGGGACTGGTTTCCGTGGCCACCTTGGTCTCGGTGTCGCCACGGTAGATATGGAACTCCCCGTCGGTGGCAGCGATCAGGTAGGTCTGGTCAGCCTTGAAGTGGAACGGGATCAGTTCACATCCATTGGCCGCCTCTTCCAATTCGGCCACCATTTTGAGCCCCCAACGCCGTGTCTGCCCCCCGGTTGGCAAGCCCAGCATATTCCGCAGATTGCGCGCTCCAGCGTAGTAGACGGCGATATCCCTGCGAGCCTCTAGGGTGTCATCCAATTGCCCAGCAGACAGGCTCATAACTTGTGAGGCAACGCGCATAGCTACCCCCTCGCCTGGATCAGAGGAAAGCGCTTGATCCCCTTAGGCGGCTTCTGCTGGGAATCAATCGTCTTCGCAGTTCGCATCTGACCCAAAGCAAACTTATGGAGCACCTCTGCGCGCGAGGGACTTTCAGTGAGCGGAAGGCAAAATTCTGCGGACAAGTAGGCAATCAGCGCTTGATCGAAGAACGGCGGAAAGGCTTTCTCATCAGGCCGGAAAATAAAGGTTAAGGTTACCGTTTCTGCATTGGCATGAAGACGGTTCTCGAAAATCCGATAATCAGTTTCACTGCATTTAAGTGCGCGCAGAAAATCAGACGGCAACTGGAAGGCTGCGGTGTAGTCCGCTAGAGGCTCCGCCGCCAGCTTCGGCAGTGTCGCCTGGCCGGTGGCGAAGCTCCAGGGATGCCCAGAGAGTAATGCATCCCGAACCGGTACATAGAGACCAGCCGACACCTTAGCCTCTGCCGAATCCTCATCAAATGAGGCGATCTGTTCCGCCCCCAATTTAAGGAGGGCGCGGGAGCAAAGAGCGATGTCGGACAGAGCCAAGGGAACTACTCCTCGATTAGGGTGACGAAGCTAAGCTTGCCCGTGCGGATACGCTTAACCACCTTGGACTTCTGCGCGTCTTCCCCCGCCTCGGGCTGTTTGGTCTGCTCATTAGGTTCGGCCTTCGTCTTTTCAGCTTCAGGCTGCTTGGTTTGGCGCGCCATAGCGGGCTCCTATTGATGGTGGAAAGGGGGAAACCCCGCGCCGGGAAGACGCGGGGTCAAATCGATGATTAGTCGGTATCGGTTCCGCCAACGGCGCTCAGATCGCCAACATCAACCACGCCAGATGCGTTGGACAGCACCACGAAATCCCCGTAAGCGGGCGTTCCGTCGGTGTCCACTTCGGCCATAATGCGGTCCCCAACTCGGAGGTTTTCGGAAGCCGCATTGAAATAGCCTGCGGTATCCACATCGGTGGCAATATCGGTGGTGGTGTAATGCCAGAGCGTGAAGCCATTGGCGTAGGAGAGAACCGAAAGGTTTTTACGAACAAAAGACATGATACCCTCCTAGCTTTCAAGACAACGCATTGAAACGATGCCGGTGTTGTCAATCAGCTTGGCACCCATGGACATACGGTGACCAACCCAGTTAGCGGCCTTGGGAGCAATCCACTGAACATCAGTGGTGATGTCCTTACCGCAGGCATGGCCGATAGCCGTTTTGTGGTACCAGTAGCAGTAGCGGATATCGCTACCGTCTTTGGTCAGGCCCGAGTGAGGCATCCAGAGGGTGCCGAGCCAGTTCTTGGCCTGGCTACCTTTCCAGGGAAGATCCGTGTCGCCCACATAATCAGCATTTGCGAATTCTTGGATGTTCAAGAGATCATTCCACTGTTTCCAGCCAACAATGGCGAAACGTTGACCATCATCCGGCACGTCGGCGTCGCCGAGCATGGCAAGAGCAGTCTGAACTTTTGCTTTGGTCAGGCCGTCGGCACCTGTGCCTGCGTAGTTGGTCACAGTATCCATTTCAGCAATGATCGCAGCATCGGTTTCACGGCCGAGCGCGTAAGCTCCAGCATTTTGAGCTACTTGGAGCTCATCGACGGCGGAGTCGAGTTTCAACGCGTCGAGGTCGTCCACGTAGTCACCTGCGTACCAGTCCGTCAGGTCGCACTTGACCGGGGAATGGTCTAGGTTCATGGGCGGGATGTCGCCATGGCGGCCCTTTTGGCTCGCCGTGCCTTTCCCGACTTTCTGGAAGGTGGTCGATTCTCCCTTCACGTTGTTTTTCTGGCGCACTGTGTTGCGAAGCTTGGAGCCCTGCCGCTGGTAAGCAACATGGACGCCCGCCCCGAATTCCTGCTGGAACGCGAGATCGACCGAGGGATTTGCAGGCATTGCTTGCCCCTTTCGATAGTTTCAACCAAAGGGGCAAAGAAAAAGGAGTAATGCCCCGTTCACCCCCAATTCGTCGGGGACAACGGGCCGTTACTCCTGGGTCCGGCCAACGATAGGCCAGGAGGCTGGCGAACCAGCGATATATTCGCCACTATGACCAGCGGCGTTCAACGTCAAGCGGTTTTCTGCAACGCCTCGAAACCAGACCTTACCTTAGCCCGAGTTTTTGCGAACTCAGGGTGGTTTTTATCCTGATAGGCATCCGAAGCCATGAGACTCTTTAGGTCGCTTTCCGAAAGCGTCCCGGCAAGATCAATGTCGGTTCCACCGCCAACGGGCTTTTCTCCCAATTTTCCTGTCAGGTAGTCGAGCAATTGGAGGCCCGAAGCGCTCATGTTGAGAACACCGATTTCATTGAGAAAAGCGCTGGCGGCATCTTCCTTGAGGCTCCCCGCCTTAACGTCTGCAGCCATGATGCCAACCAAGTTATTTATCAGCGCCTCGCCGCGCTCCAGGGCTTTTTCCTTGCCACCCCAGGCTTCGTAAAGAGCGTCCGGCTGGTTCTCGAAGAACTCGCCTTCTTCCTTTGCAGCGCCGCCGATCATTTCGAAGTGGAGCGCCGCCAAATCAGACAGGGCATCTTGAGTGAGGCCATGCTTTTTGCCGACCTCAAAGGCTTTTTGAGTGAATTCATCTTCGGGATCGAACGTTACAACATCCTGCAACTCTTCTGGAACCGCCAGCTTGTATTCTTCTGGCGCGCCGGTAATCGCCTTGCGGCTATCCATGGCGGCCTTGACGGCGGCCAGGGCATTGATCTCACCCGGCTTGTCACCCCGGAAGGGTTCGGGAATGGTGAATTCCTCATCGCCGTAGGTTACCCGCCATTCCTGGCCGGTCGCCTTATCTTCCTCGCCGCTCTTCGGCTCTTCTTCTCTCGTAAGAGCTTCGGGCACATTGAGAATGCCTTCATCGCCATCTTCATTGGAATTTTCATCCGCCATTTTGCTCTCCGTATTGCCTGTACCATTTGAGAAGCTGGACCGCCAAGGCACGGCGGCCCTCCTGATGCCTCACCTCACCATCAGTTGCCTTGCCGCTGTGATAGCGTTCGGCTTCCTTCTGGAGATAATCCCGCAAGGGCCGTTGACCAGCGCCCGCCAAGCAAGGGCCAATGATTTTACCTGCGTTTTCCGGATTATTTCCCATCACTTAAAGCCTCGAACATCTGAGCGGCCTGTCCAACCTCGGCAAGTTGAGCCTCCTGCTGTTCCTGAGCTTTCAAGGCCTCAACCGGCGTTAAGAGTTTTTCAGGAAAACCGTTGTCTTTGAGGAACTGGCGGAGATAGAGGGCTACAGGCACCACCTTGGCCGTTTCCTCCGGCGAAACCATCATGGCTCCGCTCAAAGCTTGGTGATACTGCGCGGCCTCGGCCCGGTCTTGCAGCTTAACAAGCGGCGATTCAGGTTTCGGCTTTAACCGTTTTTCGCCCAGTATAATCGGCCCCACATGGAAATCAGTCCCTGCGAACTTATCACGTTGGAGAATATCCAGACCGCGCTCGGCGATACGCTGAACCAGTTCGACAATCAGGCGAAGAGAAACCGGAACCTCCACCGCCTGCTGACGCGCCACCCGAGAACCGTACTCGTAAGCCGTCATGTTGCCCGGCAATTCGGCGGGAGGCGGCTCGGGCCCGATAATGGCCTGCCTGATCCGCTTGCGCAAATCTTCCACCATGATTTCGTTGATGCGGAAATCTCCAGGCGGCTGAATGGGGGTCAGGCCTTGACTGCCCGGTTCCTTAGGGACCAATACGCCGGGCTTAAGCTCGATTGTTTCCGGGTTGATCACCCCGTCATCTTCGTATTGCCACATACCGATAGAGCCGATAGAGCCGTTGGCAAGGTAGATTTCCACCGCCTTGTTAAGGGTCTTGAGATTACCCAACGTTTTGAGCACCGGTCCCCGCCCACGATGCTGGCCCGGCGTTTTCCGGGCCCGAAAGGCAATATAGGGGTTGGTCGAATAGGGTCGTTCGGCCAGGACGGCTTCTTTCTCAAGCCACCAGAGTTTAAATTGCCAACTTTCCTCCTGGGGATCATGCAGCATGGCTTCAACCAGTTCCACTTCAGCGTCGGGGCTCTCTTTCAAACGGGAAGCCAATTCTTTGGGAAGCTTAGCGTCTTTCCAACGAACGGTGATTTCCCGCAACTTAACCTTGCGTGGAACCCAAACGTTATCGAGCAGACCGCTGACCCCTTCCTCTACAACCAACTGCGCCCCGCAGAGCGCCTCGAAACGGAACGGGCTTTCTCGCGTCCCTTCGTGAAGAATGATGCACCCCAGGGAAACTTGGCACTCGCTCAACGGCATAGGAATTTCGATATGGAAGGTCGAAGCGTCAATGGCTCGGTGAAAAGCCTGCTTTACCTCATTCAGGCTTTCACTCAGTTCTTCCTCCTGCTGCTCATCAACCTCGCCGCCGAAATCGTCAAACCCAAAGTCCATCCACTCTTGGTACGGCGGAAAGAGCTTGCCGTGCAGGTCGGCGGAACGGTCCTCCACCGCCTCAACCCCGGTATCGTCGTAAAGTTCAACGTCGGTTTGCTGTCCGGTGACGTCGTTACCCTCCACATCGATATCGGGCAGGGTGAGTTTGTAGGCGTCTCGCAGAAGACCGCGCCACTTGTCGTTGCGCGCCTTGGCTTTCTCGTAGCGCTGGAGTTCGGGGTGCTGGGCCGCCATGGATTAAGCGCTCTTGCCGAGGACGCTGGAGAGTTTATCCTTCATGCCGGGAATGATCCCCTTATCACCTGCGTAAGAGAAGAACTTGCGCCGCCCGACGCCGCCTGCTTTGAGCGTTCTCATTCGGGCCTCGTTCTTCTTTTTCAGATCGTCCTTTTCCTTCTTGCGCTCTTCCAGTGCGCTATTGTCCTGGGCCGGTTGCTTGCCTCCGAAAATACTGCCCATGGTGTATATCTCCTTGCGCTTCGGCCTCGGCCCTGCGGCAGAGCGCCTTGTAAAGTTGCCACGGGGTGAGTGACCACCCTTTTTCGCCCACTATGTGCTTTACGATTCCAACACAAGAGAAAACGAAACGTGGCTGCCAGCCCCAAGCATGAGATGCCTCGACTGCAAAGATATGAGCTTCACCCAGCGCTACGGCCCCATTAATCTCCTCTAAGTAAGTGGATGGCGCCTCCATAACGCCAAGCGCGTTCAAGCTGGGATCGATAACCAGATATCCGTCGAAATGCTCCGCCGCCGTTATGGCAAAAACGTGCCGGAAACCTCGCTTGAGAAACCGCCGTATGAACCAGTAAGCCAATCGCCCACGCCACCCTTCAGGACGCTCGTTACCCAAATCACAAAAGACGACAAGCCAGAGATCCCCCATTATGGCCTCCAGGTCTTGGATTTGATGTTGTAGGCACGTGAGGCGCGGAAATGCCGCCGTGTCACCTTCTTTCCCAAGCCAGCTCCCATGGCCCAATACTGAGCGGCCTCGCATATATGGGAATAGATGTTCTTATCCGGTTTCTCATGGTGGCGCTCTTCACCCGCCGCCTTGATCTTGCGATAGCCGTAGCGGCCACCCATACCCAACTTCAGATATTGGCAACGTCTGGCGACACGCAATTGCGGGCATCCGCTGATCAAGGTCTTCAAGGGTGTTGAAATCGCCGTTACCCTCACGTCCCAATCATTTGTTGATGCAGGCTGAAATGGTAGACGGTTGGCCGCCATGATCTTGAACACGGTTTGGCTCTTGTCTGCCTGTGAACGGATATTGCCCGACGGATCACCGCACAGAAAATCAATCTCATAATCCGAATACTCCCTGTCCAGCTTAAGATTGATCAGTCGAGCCAGCTCTCCCGCGTCGGCATCCTCAGTTACCACCTCATCAAACAGAATCGCCGAACCGTCTGGCAGAACCTGGCCGAACACAGCAGCAGGCGTCAGCCCCCAATCCGCACCAATCCCGATACGCACCCCTGGAACGGGATCAAGGTCCGCAACGTGAAGGGTTTCGTGGAAGTCAGGCCAGACCGGCTTGCCCGTCTTGACCAATCCATAAGACGCAGCAAGATTGACCGTAATCTCATCGTCGGTCATGGAGCCCATCATGTCCTGGTAGTAGGTGGGCGGCAGGTTAGAGAGATTTTCGGCCTCGGAATTGAGACGCCAGGGACCGACGGGTTGGCCGTTGGCGCCGATATCCCGGAGAACGCCGCCTGGCTGACGAAAGATTTCCCACCCCTCCGGCGTTTCCTCTTCGGCAGCCTTGTAGAACCAATGATCCTCCGGCATGCCGTTGGTATCGCCGATGATGCCATACCAAGTCGGTCCACCCTCGCGCATCGCCGGATAGCGACCAACACGCCCCAGGCCTACGGTGATCAAGGCACGGGGCAATTCAGAGAGCTCGTTGCAGTAGAGCCCAGTCAATTCCAATGACTTGAGCTTCTCCACATCCTCTTCCCGCTCTAAGGCTAGGAAGATAATTTCACAATCGACCTTGGTTCCGTCGCCATGATTGAACTTCATATGGTGGGTCGGTGGGTGGCCGTTCTTAAAGCGACCGAGAATGCTTTCAGGCTTATCAAACAAAGCGCGGTGGGACTTGATAGTGGTAGTTTCCAGCTCTGGATAGGTCGCCCGCGTTACGCCCCACCGCGTCTTGCGGACGTTCTCACTATCCGGCTGCTGCTCCAGGGCCCGACGATAGATTTCCACGAGGCAGGCTGTGGTTTTGGCAGAACCGAAAGGGCCGAGGATCAAACGAACACGGGCTTCAGATTGATAGAAGGCTTCAAGGGTTGGCCCGGCAGGCTCGTAAGTGAGGGAGAAGTCAGCCACTTGAGCGACCACCCAAGTTGACATGGAAGTGCGCTGTCGGCTGTCCCGCCCCTTCCGGCGCTTTGTACATGCCTAGATGCTTGGCAACTTTTTCTGAAGCGTTGAGCCTATCCTTCCGACTGGCCTTGCTGTCACGCATGACCTCTGCCCAGAACTGCAACACCTCCGCCGCATCGATTTGAGCTTCCTCAGCGCGGGTTTTCATTGCCGCGGAAATGGCGTCCTGGATTTCAGGTTTTTTCAGGTTCTCAAAACCAACCTGTCCGGCGGTCTTTTCTGAATACCCTGCCCGGACCGCCGCCTGGGTGGCGTTGAGGTCGACGAGGTACTCCTCAACGAAACGGGCCTGTTTATCGGTAAGGGGCATGACTACCTCGAATAAGTCTTCATTCCACCCAAACGCTCCTCAATAGAACTGGGAGCCGCCGTGCATTCCGGGCATTGGGTGATGGTTCCGCCCCGGGCGAGGTAGGCAGCCGTGGCCGCTTCCACCTCTGCTCGCTCTTTGAGCTTTGAAGGGTTGTCATTAGCCGCCGACCGTTTGGTCTGCGAAGCCTGAAAATTTCCATGACTGGTCCAGCGATCACCCATGGGCCTGCCCCCCGGCAGGTGGATGATTTCGCTTTTTCATGCGCCGAGTATCAGGGGTGCCGGTTAGGCTAACCTTGTATCTGTGGTTTAATTGAAGTGGAGATTTACTATGCTTAGATTGTTTGCCTGGATGTGCCAGGAAATCGTCAACAACAAGGAAAAAGGCTGGGCTGGAGCATTCCGCATCTTGTTGATTCTGATGTTGGGTATGACCGGTATCAGCTTCGCCACTACCTTTGGGTTGCTTGCCTACATCATGTTTGCAGATATTCCTGGGGAATTCCGTGAAAGCCTCGGCACTCTCGTGGTAACCCTTCTTAGGTCGTCCCTTTTGGGGCTGATCGGTTCGGCTTGCACAACATATTTCTACAAAACCCGCATCTTTGAGGGGCCCTACTTCACCGGATTTCATCCTTGGTTTATGAGGGCACTTAAGAAGCGACACTGGCTGAGAGTACTCCCCGAATCTGGCGTTCAAATTGTGATCTTGTGTATGTTCCTTGCAAACGTCTGCTACCTGGGCATTGTCTCCTCGCCGTTCATCGTTTTCGCAGCCATGGCGCAAGATATTGCACAGCAGATCAACGCCTACTGATTTTGGCTCATCTAAACGCATCGGCCTGTTCCTCCATACCCTTGAAGTACGGGCCGATGCTGCTCACCAACCTCAGGCCCTGGCAGGTCTTGCTCCCAACGCTCTTGTAGGGTGTGTAGCGGCTATCGACCATCTCAAGCCAAGGGCCTGAGTTCTCGTCTTTCTTGTCGGGGCGGTGCAGGAAGTAGACCTGATCGAAGGCCATACGAATTCCCTCTCCACCGCGAATATTTGGGGTCTCGCCTTGATTGAGTTGGGCCGTCACAAGCGCCCAGATTTGGTGCTTTCCGCAGATTTGAGCGATCCATTGAGCAACCCTGTCAAAATGGGCGGCATCGTTCTCACCTCGGCGCTTGCCGCCAACCAATTGGAAATAGTCGAGCACAAAACCGGTGATGTTCGATGTCACTACATGGGTTGAGACGACACGTTTTAGGTCCTCAAAAGTCAGGCCAGGCCGATCTTCCCAGACGATGTTTCCAGGGTCTCCGGAGGCTAATGCGGAAATGCGCTTCTTGAAGTCGGGATTGTTGCGCCTATCCGGGCTACGGAAATCATTCTCGTTGAACCGCCCACGCCGCGCCATCATTCGCTGCTGAATTTGCTTTGAGCCCATCTCACCGGCAATGAACAGATGCTTGACACCGGCGTGGTTGAGATTGTCGCTGATCGATGCGGCTAAAACCGTCTTTCCATCTTTCTTCCGGGCGCAGATACCAAATGCTTTTCCAGCAAACAAACCGCCTCCCATTGCACTATCCAGGGAGCGAATCCCTGTCGAATAGCAAGACAGTTCCTCATTCAGATCTTCCAGGATGGATTGTCCGACCACTTGGCTAGTTCTAGCCTTTCCCTTTCCTCCCACTAGTAGTTCATTTACCCTATTGCCAATCCCGGCAATCTTCTCATCGGCAACTAGGTCAAGGCTCCGATTCTTGAGGTCGGCGATACCTTCCTCCAACTCAGCAATTCCCTGACGGGTGATTGCCAGATCGCGGATGATGTTGGCGTAGTGCTCAAGCTGGACCGGATAGGTCGTGTAATATCCCTGGGCCAGCGTCATGAGGTGGTGTTTCCCCTCCTCCGTGCCCAGATCGGTGTTGTTCTCCAGGTAGAGCTTGACCTCAGAGAAGGTAATTTTCCGGCCACGGGCGAAAATTTCATGGAAGCACTCCCAAATGACCTGATGTTCGGGAAAGTAAAAGCACTCCGGCGCCAGCCAGGAAATACCGGCAAAGAGCTGGGATGCCTTGACAATGCTGGCCAGCAGGTTCTCCTCAATCTCCTGATCGAAGAGACGGCCCTGGCGCTCTTGTTGCTCGTGGGCAGGGTGAAAAACGGGTTCCGCCATGGTCAGGCACCTCCCCTGGATTTAACTTCCTGCAACGCGAGGCTCCTGGCCCGTTCAAGCGCCTCCATATTTGGAAACATCGCTTCACGGCCAGGTATCGAACTGGTCACCCTGACGCCTAAATCCCCCTCATCCTCTACGATTTCCTCATTGAGAAACCGCAAACGACCTTCCGGTGAAAGCTCTTTGAGGTACGGGGGGAAGCCATCCCACGGACTGGCGGGCGGTGGCGGAGCGGGCCTATTGGCGCCGACAAGCTCCTGGTGCTTGCGGTTGAGCATTCCCGAAACCCGGTGAAACCATTTCTTCCGATCCTGGCCGTCGAGGTTGGAATCGCACCAAGCGTCGATGCCGGATAGTTCGGCCTTCAAGTCAGGGATGGCATGGTAGGTCTTAGACCACTTGTCGAAGTCCCACCGGTTGAGACGGATAATCTTCCCTTCAAAGGCATAGGCGCGCCCGCGCTCTTCTTCTTTTATTCCTTCTTTCCCTTTTTTACCTTTTTTGTAGTGTGCGTCGGTCGCGCGTCGGTCGCGCGTCGGTTCCGTTTCGGCTGGCGCGTCACTTGGTGCGTCACCTCCACCTGGGTCATTCTGATATTTATCGTAATTACAGAAGGTTACGACGTTCACGCCTGCGTCACTAGACACGTCGATCAGTGCGTCGCTCTGTAGTCGGGTAAGGTATCGCCTGCATTTCGGCTCTGACCACCCCGTCAAAGTTGCAAGTTTCCGTGATGGGAGGTCAAGCTGGCCGCGCTGCAAGATAATCCTCCGGCCATTGGAAAGGCGCTTCTCAAACGGTTTCCATTGAGCCCGCAAAAGCAGCATTGCGAAGACGCCTCGTTCAACATCATCCCGAAACGTCGGGTGATTGATAAGCGACCGATAGATCAAAATCCAACCGGGATCGTCAGCCATAAGCGCCTCCCAGCAGTACGTTTTTCGTTTGCAGGGGGTATGCGAATCCCCTCAAAAAGGTATGTTCACCTTTGGCGCTAACGTCATTTTGGCGCAAATTGTACATACGATTAAATTGACTCCAGGCCCTTTTTGTGGATACAATTAGCCAATGAAATATGAGTGGGACGAAAGCAAGCGCGCCGACAATTTGGAAAAGCACGGCGTAGATTTTGCCAAGGCCCAAGCCTTTGAATGGGATAGTGCCCTCGTCACACTCGATACCCGGCAGGACTACGGCGAGAGCCGATACAGAGCTTATGGGTTCATCGGCGACCGCGTCTATGTCTTGGCCTATACCGAACGCAGCAGTGCTATTCGCATCATCTCGTTCCGCAAGGCCAACCGCCGGGAAATCCTCTTGTACCTGGGTGAGCGAAATGATTGATAAATACGTAACCGTCAAAGGCCGCAAGGTCCGGCTTCCAACCGAAGAAGAAGAAGCCAAAATCCAGGAAGGGATCACCGCCGATCCGGACAACCCGGAACTGACAGAAAAAGATTTCGCCCGCATGCGCCCAGCCGAGGAGGTGCATCCCGAGATCGTAGCTAGATACCGGCGCACCCGCGGCAAGCAGAAGGCCCCGATCAAAGACGCCGTTAGCATCCGCCTGGACCACGATCTTGTGGAACACTTCAAGGCAGATGGCAAAGGCTGGCAGAGCCGCCTCAACGACGCCCTGCGCAAAGCGGTGTTCGGGTAATCATGGCCAGCCTGACACACATTTCCTTTGCATCGTCCAACATCCGATCCGCAGGATACGATGCCGACGAATGCACTCTGGAGATCGCCTTCCACTCGGGCGGCGTCTACCGCTACCTGGGCGTCTCGCTCAATGTCTGGGACGCATTTCAGCGAGCTTCTTCCAAAGGCTCGTATTTTCATGACTGGATTAAAGACCGCTACCGCCACGTTAAACTCCGCTAGTCAGTCACTTTGAGAATGATGACCGGCCCTTCAAATGGAAGGTGGGTGATCGCATGAGGCTCTATGTTGATGAACTCGACACCTTTGCGCCCTCGGAGTTCTGCAACAAGGTCGCATGTCGTTGCTTTTGTCAGGTCCAGTTTCCAGCTTTCATCCGCCACGCCTCAGCCCTCCAACATGTGAGTTGGTACGCCCTCAGGGAATACCCCAGATACCGGACAGGTAGGGACAAGCTTACCAAGCATTTCGACAACATGACCATAAGCCCGCCGAGCCTCTGGAGATTCATCAACCTCAGCCAGATAGGCTGCCATCGCCTTGCAGCGCTTAAGGCGGTTTTCGGGGCTCGGTCTCTGGAGCCACTCGAAATGAGCATCTTGGAAGAAACCAAAGAGGGCTTCCGCTCGATCTTCCATCACTGGCGCGGTCTGGCCGTCTGCCATTCGGTCCTCCTACTCGGCTGCAGCGGTTTCCATGACCTTTTGGATTTTGAGGATACCCTCCCATTTCCTCATGGTCGGGCTAGATGAGCCGGCTTTCCAACGCTGCCAAGTCGCCCGGTTTACGCCAGCCATCTTGCAAAGGTCTGCGACGGAAACACCTCGGGCTGCGCCAAGGGTCTCTATGTGCTTGATTATCTCGGAAATCATCATGATTCGCATTTACGCGCTAAACACCCCTCCTGGTCAAGCGCTTTTTTTACGATTGATAATTTTTGCGCAAATTTGCATATTGGATAAATGGCATCAAAAAAGACACCATTTGCAGATGAAGATCTGAGCGATCCTACAGGAGAAGGGAAAGCAAACCGCCTGCGCAGCTACGAGCCAAGGGAAATACGTAGGTGGCTGAAATTCATGTGCCAAGCCTCCGGCCTCAGCCCGAGCGCGCTAGCCCATAGGGCAGGCGTTTCTCCAGGTACCATTAGTCGGTACATCTATGACAGAAATGTCAGACACAAGCCAAGCTCAAGGACATTAAGTAAAATCGAAAGGGCCGCAACTGAAGCCCTTGCCACATACATAAACAGGGGCGCCGCCTCCTACAAAGAAGCCTACTCAGATGACTATCTTGGCAGGCTGAATGACTTTGCCCATGGGGAAGCAAAAAAAATAGCTGGTGCAGCAGCCACAGAAATTGAAAGACAAACACTGGGCTTAAATCCCCAAGACTTATCGCCAGAATCACTGAAAACTTGGTTAGTTCAAATGGCAGAACTTGCCGACACTAGCCCAACAGGACTAGCAAAACTTGCCAATGTAGCCCCCTCAACAGTTAATCGCTTTCTAGCAAACGATAAAAATGAGAAAAGCTTGAGCAGCAACACTCTTGCGAAGATTATGACGGCTGCCCAAAGCGCCCTACAGGCTAGAATTCAAGAAGGGTCGGTAGATCCTGAGAGTCTCAAGCAAGAAGTTCTAAGCTGGGCTAAAGTCAACAAAGTAATGGATACCGTTCCTGGTGCAGCCAAGCACAGCACAGACGAAGATGGAAACCATGTAAGCTGGGTTATTGAAGGCGATTTCATTGACATGAAGCGCGAAATTGACCGCGCATCCATGGATACGCTTTTGGATGAGGGGTCTGAGAAAACACAGAAACTCTTATACGAAGATATTGAACATGGAAAGCTCAACCCGTACCAATCAATGCTCCTCTCAATAACAGATAGGCTCCCCGCCGGACAAAAAAAGAAGGTTCTAGATTACGCCTTTAACCTTAGCCAGAAATTGGTATTTGATGAGCTAGACGCAGAAGCGCGTAAATTCGATGAATAGGATATTTTGAATTTACGCGCTTGACTAAATTCGCATTTATGCGCACCATCGCCCCATGTCGTCCTTTCAACGCATGGAGAAAACAATGCCCACCAACACCACCCAGAACACCCCAGAAGACACGATCTCTTTCGCCTCTATCGTCGAGGCCAAGCGGCATCTTGATGAAAACGACCGAGCCTACGACAAACTTGCCGCACCGTCATATTCAGATTGCACCATTCCTGAACCCACAGAACAATTGAACGCCCTGGCGAAAAAACATCGCAAGATCATTGAGTTCATCAGAACGGCTACGCCCAAAACTCTCGAAGACGCCGAGGCCAAGCTCCGGCTTGTGCTCGATATCCAAAGCGAGGTCGACGTCGTAGACGAAATGAGATTGCAAGTCGATGCCATCATTTCCGAGTGCCTGCCGATCTTGAAGGGGGGCGGCTCTCCCCTCCCCCTGCGTGATCCCAATGATCCGGCAGTGGCGGCAGGGATCAAATCGATGGCTCAGTCGGCACGTTACAATACTCTGCTCTGCCCTGATGGAGAAGACCCTTCGGAAGAGGAGCAAGAGGCGCTCGATAATGCTGATTATGCGTTCGAGCGCGCAGTCCCGAAATCGATTGCCGGCCTATTCAAAAAAATCGACTATCTGTATCGTGACTTCTTAATTGATCAGGCTGCAGGAAGAGGACCTGATCGTTTCATCTTCAACCATATCATGACCTGCCACGCCGCACTCTCAGCCGCACTGGCCACGGATGCCAACCTCCCGGCAACCAGCACGCCCCATACCACCCAATGCATCCGCATGCCAGACGACAGCATGGAACCCGAGTTTGACGAGGGCGACTTTCTGATCCTCGACACGGAACACTGTACCCAAGTCGGCGACACAGTCGTCTATTCTCTGAAATCTGCTCCTGACATTCCGGTTGTCCGCAACCTTACTGGGCTCTGTAAAGAACAGATTATAGTAAACACGCACGCCCCAAACTCCGCCATTCCTATTAACCGTAATGATCTGGCCTATATCTGCCCTGTCATGAGTTACGGCGAACTTCTCGACATTCAATCTGTCCGCTCGTGTGCCCATGAACTGCCTAGCATCGCAGCAGAATAAGGAGGACATCATGAACATACCTACATGTTTCACCCAGGAAGAGGGCATGCGCCTGATGCCAGTAGAAAACGATGCCATGGAACCGACACTCCGTTCCGGTGACGCTGTGGGCGTGGTGTCAGTTGACCGGTTCCGCGGCGAAGGAATGTACGTGATCGAGTCTGGCGGCCTCCCATATATTTTCCGCTGCCGCCACGAAGGAAACAGACGGATTTTTTTATGGCGAGACAACAAGCGTTACTCGACGCTCGACCTATCCCTTGAAGAATTCAATGACTGTATTCTCGGCGAGGTTCATATGGTTTGCCGTTGGCTGGTCACTCCCTCGGCGGCCAAAGTCAGGGAGGGTGCATCATGGCAAGAGTAACCGTTAAGGTCGGATCGGAGTCCTTCGACATCCCGAGTGACGATGACCCAGCGGCAATTGCGGCCATCGAAAAGACCGCCCATCAAATGAACCAAGAGATCGAGCATATCATCGCAACCCTTGGGAATGTTGGCACGGCCCGCATCCTCGCGATTTATGGACTGATGACCCGGCATTGCCAGACACTCGCAGAAGACGGGCAAAAGGCCAATCTCTTCGATACGATAGATCTGCTGACGATGAAACCACAGGGGGAGGCTTGATGGATACGCAAGCTCAAAAGCAAAGTTGCAATTTGGGCCCTCTCCCATTGATGGAATGGATCGACCTCGACGGATTAGTCGTTGATCATACCTATCAGAGAGAGCTTGGTGAAAAGTCGATTAGTAGGATCAATCGGATTGTGTCGGAATTCAACTGGCGGGATTTCCAGCCGTTGACCGTGACGCCAGTTGATGAGGACGGCAACTTCGCCATCGTCGATGGCCAGCACCGCTTTGAGGCGGCCAAACGTCACCCAGAAGTGACGGAGGTTCCCTGTTACATCATCACAGCCCCCGGCGTGGTGGATCAGGCCAAGGCGTTCGTCAACGTCAACAAGAACCGCCTGGGCGTTTCAGGGCCGGCACTCTACTACGCTCAACTGGCTGCAGGAGACCCGGACGCCCTTCACATCGCTCAGATTTGCGAACGGTCTGGAATCAAAATCGCCCGGAATACCAAAAAGGTTCGCAAGACGCCCGGCTTCACGATTGCCATTCACTCGATCAAGGACGCCCTGAAGAATTTTGGTGACCGACCAACCTGCAACGCCCTAGACGCGATCATGCTGGCCCACCCGGAAACGCCGGGCACCCTCAAGGGGAAATTGATCCTGGCTCTTGCCGGTTTCTACTTCTACCATCAAGACGACCCAGCATTTAACGAAGAGCGAATGATTCCAGCCTTGGAACGGGTCGATATCAAGATGCTTGAGAACAGTGCCCAAGCCTACAGAGAAATCCATGGGGGCACCGTCCGGGACGCCCTTCGCATGGCCTTCGTAAAAATTTACAACGACACCCCCGGACACAAGCTTGGAAGGGAGGTGCCCCATGGGGCAGGCTAAGCGCAAACCCAAGTACGTCCCTCGCCCTCGCATCTGGAACGCCTATCAGGTGGCCTGTCGGCTCAACAAGTCCGAACAGTGGTTCCGGGATAACCGGGAACGCCTGGAGCTTGAGCACGGATTTCCGCCACGGGACAGCGCTATGGACGGGTGGGACTCGGAACGCATTGAGCGTTTTCTTGACCAGCGTGGCGGTCTGGCGTCACTCTCTCAGAGTGAAGGCGAGGCCGAAGCATTGAGGATACTTCAGCATGGTAGACATCAAGCTTAAGTACGTCACACGACGCAGAAACAAAAAGTCAGCCGACCGTTGGTACTGGCAACGGTCAGGCTTCCCCCTGACACGCTTGCCAGATGATGACTATGAACGCTGGAAAATGGCGATGGAGCTAAACGCCAGCGCCGACGCGGCCAAGAATGGTCCGCAGACCCGCGAAGGCTCCATGGCTTGGCTGGTAGAAAATTACCGAGAAAGCGAGGTCAAGATCGGCAAAGGGAAGCCCTATCAGGACCTGGCCGCCAATACCAAGCAGAACTATGCCCACTGGCTCAATGATCTGGAAACCCGCTTTGGCCACCTTCTGGTCCGACATTTCACGCGAAAGGTCGTGGTCGAATATGTCCAGGCCGTTCCCAAAGGAACTCGGGGCGTTGCAGCATCTGTGCTCAAGAACCTCATGGGTCTGGCAGAGTATCACGGGCTGATTTCCGGTAACCCGGCCAAGGATCTGGGCATTTCTAAAAACCCCGCCAGAAAGACGCTCTGGCTCGATGACGATCTGGAATCCTTTAGGAAAGAAGCAGAGAAACACACTGAAGGTAAAACTGTCATAACAGGCCTTACCCTCATGCTCTTTACTGGGCAGCGCCCTGGTGACGCCCTGCGCATGTCTCTACACGATCTTGAGGACGGGTATATATCTGTCGTCCAGGAGAAGACTGGCAAGCGCCTCGATATCCCTTGCCACAGCAATGTGAAGGAGCTATTCGACCGGGCCCGCGGAGAGCATCGCTTACAAATAGTAGTTTCTTCAGCCGGAAAGCCAGTTCACTACAAGACCTTCGAATCCTGGTTCCGTGAGATCAGGGAAGCCGCCAAGCTCGAACACCTCCAAATGCGGGACCTGCGCCGGACGGCGGCTACCAAGCTCAAGGAACTCGGCTGCACCGACGAAGAAGTGACCGCGATTACCGGCCACTCAAAGGCGAGCTTTCAGGCTGCCATGGCTGATATCTACGTTGTCAAAACCAGAAAGATGGCCCGCTCTGCAATGGACAAATGGGAACAAAACGAGTAGCAAGAGTCTAACGCGTTAGACTTTGTTCTTTTTTTGTGCTGGAACGAAAATGACCCAATTGAATTACTCTGACAGCCTAATTCATCAGATATTACAAGATACTAAATCCATCGCCATGATCGGCGCGTCGGCCAAGTGGGTGCGGCCCAGCAACTTCGCCATGAAGTATCTTTTGGGCAAAGGCTACAATGTCATTCCAGTCAATCCCGGACAGGCGGGTAAGGAAATTCTTGGATGCATAGCCTATGCAACGCTTGCAGATATTCCGGGGCCCATCGACATGGTTGATATTTTTCAAGCATCTCAAAAAGTCCCGCCGATTGTCGATGAAGCAATCCGGCTCAAGGACGAAAAGGGCATCAAGGTCATCTGGATGCAGTTGGGCGTGATCAACGAAGAGGCGGCGCAAAAAGCTGAAGCCGCCGGACTGACGGTGATTATGGACCGATGCCCCAAGATCGAATACGGACGGTTGTTCTCCGAGCTTTCCTGGGCTGGCGTTAACACCGGCATCATTTCATCAAAACGTCCGAAGGTGAGGAGATAATCATGAGCAAGCAGCCGAAGTACGGCCCAGAAACCCTCGCCATTCACGCTGGGGCAAAACCCGACCCCATCACCGGATCACGCAACATGCCGATCCACCAGACGACCAGCTACGTCTTTGAAAACGTCGATCACGCCGCAGATCTCTTCAATCTGCAGGATTTCGGCTTCCTCTATTCCCGGCTGACCAATCCCACGGTCGCAGCCTTGGAAGAAAGGGTCGCCACCCTTGAAGGCGGTCGCGCCGCCGTCTGCTGCGCATCGGGTCATGCCGCACAGTTTCTGGCCTTCTTCACGTTGCTTTCCCCCGGCGACCATTTCGTCGCTTCACACAATCTTTACGGCGGATCGCTCACCCAGTTCGGGATAAGCTTCAAACGCCTTGGATGGGATTGCACTTTCGTCGACCCAACCAATCCAGAGAACTTCAAAGACGCCATCAAAGAAAACACCAAGGCGCTGTTCATTGAGCCCTTGGCCAATCCAGGCGGCATCGTGCTCGACCTTGAAGCCATTTCGGCTATCGCCAAGGATGTCGGCATTCCACTAATCGCCGACAACACCATGGCCACCCCGTATCTGTGCCAGCCCATTGAATGGGGCGCCGACCTAGTCACTCATTCGATGACCAAGTTTCTCTCAGGCCACGGCACCTCCATGGGCGGTGCGCTTATTGAGTCCGGCCGTTTCGACTGGACCCAAGGCGGTAAATTCCCGACGATGACCGAACCGGATGAGGCCTACCACGGCCTGACTTTTTACGAAACTTTCGGCGACTTCGGCTTCACCATGAAGGCCCGCACCGTAGGCTTACGCGATTTCGGCCCCGCCATGAGCCCGGCCAACGCATTTTACACCATCACCGGCATCGAAACCCTGCCGCTGCGCATGGAGCGTCATATCGAGAACGCGCAAAAAGTCGCTGAATTTCTAGCCCGTCACCCTGCAGTGGCCTGGGTATCCTACGCTGGTCTCAAAGATAGCCCTTATTACGATCTCGCCCAAAAATACATTCCCAAGGGCCCTGGCTCTGTCTTTACCTTCGGCGTCACAGGTGGTTTTGAGGCTGGGGTCAAGGTTGTTGAAAGCGTTAATTTATTTTCCCACCTCGCCAATATCGGCGACACCCGCTCACTGATCATCCACCCGGCGTCGACTACGCACCGTCAACTCACCAAAGAACAACAAATTACCGCGGGAGCAGGTCCCGACGTCATTCGTCTTTCCATCGGCCTCGAAACCGTGGACGACCTGCTGAGGGACCTGGACCAAGCGCTTTAATTTTTTACCCCAATCTTGTTGAGAGGCTGGCGACTACGGTTGCAATTTAAGCAATCACCATGTGATGCTGCGGCCAAGATAAATTTCGCGATATGGGAGCGATACTGAATATGAAGCTAAACGATAATAATCTGCTGAAGGAAAAAGCCTATATTGCCGGTGAATGGCGAAGCGCCAAAAATGGCGGCTTCCACCCCGTCAGCAATCCTGCCAATGGCGATCATATTGCAAACGTCCCCGACTTGGGGGCCGAGGAAACGCGCGAAGCGATTGAAGCCGCCGAACGGTCCTGGCCATCCTGGCGCGGATTGACGGCCAAAGAACGTACAACCATCTTGCGGCGCTGGTACGATCTTATTCTGGAAAACAGTGACGATCTAGCCGTGCTGATGACGGCAGAACAAGGAAAACCGCTAACCGAAGCAAAAGGCGAAGTCGTTTACGGTGCCTCGTTTATTGAGTGGTTCGCCGAAGAAGCCAAGCGGATTTACGGCGACGTTATCCCCGGCCACGCAGCGGACAAACGGATTGTCGTGCTAAAACAGCCCATTGGCGTCGTCGCAGCGATTACGCCATGGAATTTTCCCATCGCCATGATCACCCGAAAAGTGGCTCCTGCCCTGGCGGCCGGTTGCCCTGTCGTTGTAAAACCCGCCGAAGACACCCCGCTTTCGGCCCTCGCCCTGGCCGAACTGGCCAAACGGGCGGGAATGCCCAAAGGCGTCTTCAACGTGGTAACCACCTCGCGCCCCGCCGATGTGGGCGGTGAATTGACCGCCAACCCCATCGTTCGGAAACTGAGCTTCACCGGCTCAACGGCAGTGGGTAAACTACTCATGCGCCAATGCGCCGACACGGTCAAAAAAGTCTCTCTCGAATTGGGCGGAAATGCAGCCTTCATTGTTTTTGACGATGCCGATCTGGATGCGGCTGTCGCCGGAGCCATGGCGTCCAAGTACCGCAACACCGGTCAAACCTGCGTTTGCGCCAACCGGATTTTCGTCCAGGCAGGTGTTTACGATGCATTTGCCGAAAAACTCGGCAAGGCGGTTTCAGCACTTAAAGTCGGCCCCGGCCTTGAAGGAGAAACCCAGCAAGGCCCGCTGATCAACGCAGCAGCTGTTGAAAAGGTCGAGGCGCATATTGACGACGCTCAGGCAAAAGGGGCGCGCGTACTCTGTGGCGGTAAACGACACAGCTTGGGCGGAACCTTTTTTGAACCGACAATTCTGGCCGACGTCACGACCGACATGCGGGTAGCGACCGAAGAAACCTTCGGCCCCGTCGCTCCTTTGTTTAAATTCTCAAGCGAAGAGGAAGTAATAACCCAGGCCAACGCAACAGAGTTCGGTTTGGCGAGTTATTTCTACAGTCGCGACATGGGGCGGATTTGGCGGGTTGCAGAGGCCTTGGAGTGCGGCATCATCGGCATCAACGAGGGCATTATCTCGACCGAAGTAGCCCCCTTTGGCGGTATCAAACAGTCCGGTATCGGACGCGAAGGCTCCAAGTACGGGATCGACGATTTCGTAGAGACCAAATATCTTTGCTTCGGTGGAATCTAATCTAAAAAAACAACACCCGGCCTTTACGGCTGGGTGTTGTTTTTTAGAAAATACAGCGAGAAATTAACCGACGGCCTTGGCTTGGCTTCGCCCCCGTGTCGGGGTAAAGGGAATTGCAGCGCCGCGTGTATAGGCTGCCTTAGTGACCAAAAGCCCTTTGAACGTCCAACCGCATAGCGTCAGCAAAACACCTCCCGCAACGACAGCGGCATCATAACCGGACGCCCCCACTGCTAGAAGCGCCAAAGCAATAATTCTCGCCAGCACGACACCGCTTGCGACCTGTCCGGTTAAACATTCGAGCGACGCAGCCGGAGCTTTCTTCGCTTTCAGACTGAAAAGATAAACTTGATGCAGCCCTTCAAGCAGAACTCCCAGAACAAAAACAGCTAGAATAAATACCTGGGACGGAGTGGAAAACGCCAAGAAAAGTCCCGCACCCTCGGCCAACCCGGCAACGACGATCAAGGGAACGATAGTTTTATTGGACCATGCAGGAATCGCCCGGGAAGCCTTGAGAATACGCGCTTGGCAATAAAGGAAAGCAAGGCCAAGAGCAGCAGCCAACACCGCCAAGGAGACGCTCTGAAACCAAAATGCGCAACCGCCCGCTATCAAGGCTGGACCAGCCAGAATTCCTTCCCGTGTCATCCAAGACGTTTGAGGGTGAAAGAAAACGTTCAAGGCGCGCCAGGGCTTACCGATTTCCAACCACACCAGCGACAAGCCGAGAGAGAGGCTAGCCATACCGACAAGCAAAGACACATAGTTTTCTCCGCCCATGGCCAAAGCCACCGTAGCCGCAACCAGCAGCCCGACACCGGTGCCACCGCCGATGAAATTTCCGGCAGCCCTTAAATCCCAATAATTCTGTCGGCGGGCCGTCACCATTTGTTTCATCATGTTCATAGCGGAGCCTCCTTATCCCACAAATAGTAGAAACCGGGTTCTGTTCCCTCATATTCGTGCATGCGGAAAGATTTGTTTTCTTCAAGCAATTGAGCGATGCCGCTCGACGGGTCTTCGATATCGCCGAAACGCAAAGCGCCCGAGATGCATCCCTGTACGCAGACAGGAGTTGCTTCCGGGTCTTTCCCCGGCACCAAACCTTTGGCGATTCCCGCATCAATCCGGTCAATGCAGAATGTGCATTTGGTTGCCACGTCGATAGGGAAATCCTTGGCTTTAAGCTTTTCCGACTCCGTTGGATTGTCGCCATAGGCAAAGGCCGATTCATCGACCTTGTAGCGAGCCTCATAAGGGCAGGCCATGATGCAATAGGCACAGCCGATACAAAGATCGTAATCGATGGTGACGAGACCATCCTCACGCTGTCCCGTAGCCGTGGAAGGGCAAACCTCCATACAGGGAGGATTGGAGCAATGCTGGCAGCCGCTGGGCACGAAAACCCGGCTTACATCCGGAAATTGCCCGGCCTCGATATCGAGAACCTTACGCCATTGAACGCCCGGCGGTGTGCCGTTGCTTTCCTTGCAGGCGACCGTGCAGGTTTGGCAGCCGACACATCGGCGGAGGTCGGCAACCATTACATAACGGGTCATTGGACGCCTCCCTTCCCGGCCGGGCCATCGACCTTGGCTATACGGACCCGCACGACATCGGCTCCCGATCCCGTGGCGTCGGTCAAAGCAAGGGAGACAGATGACAAAGGCGCAATCTTGTTCAACGACGGGAAATTAAGATCCTTGGCGATAGGCGTCTTCCAGTGGGCGTATTGACCAGGAATGACAACCGTATCGGGACGACATCCCTGAACCAGTTGCACCTTGCCGACCGTTGATCCAACCGGTGAAGTAACTTCGACCCAATCGCCGTTCTTAAGGCCGTGCTCCCGCCCGGTATCGGCGTTAAGCGTCACGGCGCCATGGCCCCGCAGATTTTGCGCCGCTTCGTTCATCAGAGGAATTCCCACATTGTTGCCTGTGGTGTAGGGCATACTTTTGGTGGTGATCCCCCAGTATGGGTAATCATCGGGGTTCTCACCCAGTTCCTTAATCGACTCCACCCAATGGGCAGGCACATCGTGCCACTTGGGAATCGCCTGATACTCGGTCAGTTGTTTATCCCACCAATGAATACCTTTCTCATGGAGACGACGCTCCAACTCCTTCCCGGTCCGCAACAGACGTTCTTGATAAGGCAGTTCGTAGCGCAGCCCCATTTCTTCCATGGTTGGGGTCAAATACCAATCAGCCCGGTCGAAGGGCACGACGAACCAACCGTTTTCCTTAAACCAGTCCAGATCTTTAACGTCTTCCCCTTCGGTCAATTCAGCCGTCGTGGCTTTGCAAATGGAGTCCCAAACCTTATCGACGTCATGAACTTCATCGGAAGCGAGGCTATAATCGTACCCTTCACCTTGCAGAGGAGCACAAATGGTGCCGCGGTTAAGCGCCGCCGTATATTCTTCAATCAGGCCGACACGTTTCGCCAATTCGGCTGAAATCCACGAAAAATCACGGGCTTCGCCTTGCGGCTCGACAATTGGCTGGCGCAGGGCGACCCCCTGATGTTGCCAATGTTGCTCTGTAAACTTGGTGCCGCCGATCCGGGTTAGTTGCGTGCTCTCCAAATCGGTCGCATCGGGCAGCAACACATCGGCCATATGGTTGGTTTCATCCATGGTATAGGCGAAACCGACGATGAACGGCATGGTCGCCATGGTCGATGAAAGGGTATCTGTTTCCCAGAATGAGATCGCCGGGTTCGTGCGATAGGCGAACCAGACTTCCGGCTGCGACGGCTTCGGCCAGCCTTCCGGAGTTTCCCGCAGGAACAACCAAGCCAGATGGGTCGGACCAAGAGCCTGACTCCAGGGCGAGTTGCCAACAATCGGGATCAAGGTTCGATGAGCATTCCGTCCGGTGGGTTCGGAAATCCAGGTATCCTTGCCGGTTGGATTGAACCGCGACGCCATAAAACCATCTTCACCGGGCTTTACCGAGAGTAAGCGGTTTTCATGTGGCTTGTTGATCCGGATGGTGGTGCCCAAGGTGCCGCCGGGAACTTCGAGCGCTCCAACCAGGGTGGCTAAAACGGTGCGCGACCAGCAGCACTCGAAAGCCCCCCAACCGTTGTTGACAGTTTTACCCAGTGTGATGGCGACCGGCCGGAAAGGCAGGGTCTTGCCATTGATATCAATCGTCTCGCCGACGCAGGCATTCTCCAAATATTCCAACGCCACACGGCGGATCGTCTCCGCCGGAACGCCACAAATATCGCCCGCCCATTCGGGGGAGAACGGCCGCATTCCCTCAACCATTTCGTCAAAAGCCGTCCGCCCTTCTACGTTCTCATGGGCTTCGAACTCTTCATCCGGCCCTCGGGTGATGGCCTTGGCGACAGTAAAGGTTCCTTCAACGGCTGGGACGGCTCCTTTCATATCGAAAGGCACGGCCGATTGCGTTTTTTCATCCCAAATCAAAGGCTTCTGAGTATCCGGATCACGCAGATACCAGCCTTCCGGACCGACTAGGTAAGGCGAAGCCGTTCGATCGCGAAGGAAGGGAATATCAAGCTGATCCCGTGCGGCATCGAACAACAGAGTATGAACCATCGCCAACATGAAGGCTGCATCGGTTTTCGGCTTCACCGGCACCCATTCGGCCGAACAAGCCGCCGTAGGCGACATATGCGGCTCAACCTGCACCCGTTTAATTCCGCGAATTCTCGCATCTGCATGGCGTCGCACAGCACAGACACCACCCGTCACCTCAACATTGGTGCCGAAGGAAACAATGTAACGGGTTGAAACAGTGTCGGCGCAAACGGTAAAGGCGCGGTGCCAAAACTCACCATATAGATGCTCTGAATGGACGCATTTGACGCCCTGACCGGAGCCGAAGCTATAATCGATAGGCCCCCAAGCAGAAAGAAAGGCAGGCAAGGTACCCATGTAATGAGCCGGGGTGCCGCCATGCCCAAAAGTCGCAGCCAGGCGCGGCAATCCCTGATCGTCAAGCAAGCCGCGCTCACGAATTCCACGCAACTTCCCTGCGATGATATCCAACGCTTCATCCCAAGAAATCGGCACAAAGCCCGGATCTTCATCCTTTCCTTTTTTAGGGTTGGTCCGCTTCATCGGCGTGGTCACCCGGTGGGGATTATAGGTTTTCTGCACAAGGCCGTAAGCCTTGATGCAGGGCCGCCCATGCGCCGGATGAATGTTCATCGCCTTATGATCCGGCTCCACCGTTTTAGCTACCCCATCTTCAACCGACACCCGCAACAAATCGGGCCCGGAGACACAGTTGTAGCAATAGGTCGCTAACGATTGCTGCTCTGACATGCCGCCCCCTTCCTCTACTAGAGAAGTCGGCAATACTCAGACATTGCCGATAAACTCATAAATATGAAGTTTTATTTTTGTTATTTTTCAATTGGTTATGATTTCTATTTCGCTAAAGTGACACGCTTTTTTAATTTACACAATGGAAATTGTATCATTTTTAAAATTTAGCGTATTTGATTGCCTTGATTGAGCGGGTCGTTAAGATGACGCCATGATTCAGAAGGAAGAAGAGATCGTCGAGCGCACCCTGGAGCTCTTAAGCCCAAGAGTGAAATCGCTTATTATCACCGTTTATGGAGACGCCATATCCCACCGTGGGGGCGAGGCTTGGCTAGGCAGCATTATTGAGCTCTTAAAGCCGTTCAATTTCACCGAACGCGCAGTTAGAACATCCGTCCTCAGATTATCGGGCGATAACTGGCTGGTTGCCCGCTCGGTCGGAAGGTGCAGTTATTACCATCTTACCGATATCGGTCGACGGCGCTTCAACGCCGCTCATGAACGCATCTACAAAAGCCAGATCTCAACATGGGATAATCAGTGGACAGTCGTCTGCCCGCCAATGGCGGATTTAAAACCCACCCAAAGGGAAAGCTTAAGACGCGACCTTGGGTGGATGGGCTTTGGACAACTCACCCCTGGCATTTTCCTACACCCCTCACCCGATGAGAGCAGCCTCCAAAATCTCTTTCCCGACCAGCAAAACGCCCCGTTCATCGTCCGGGGAAAAAGATGCGACTGGCTGCCAGAACAAAGCATAGACCAAACCGTTCGCCAATGCTGGGACCTTAACCGCCTAGAAAAAGACTATGAGACTTTTTTAAACGTGTTCCGTCCGGTCTGGGCGGCACTCTCAGAGCTGACAACCTTATCCCCCGAGCTTTGCTTCACCATCCGAACGCTTTTGATGCACGGCTACCGAAAAGCGATCCTCAAAGATCCGATGCTGCCAGAGGAGCTTTTGCCCGCAAATTGGCCCGGAAAGGCGGCGCGCACCCTTAGCCGCAACCTATACCGCTTGGTCGAGCATGGAGCTGAGGAACATGTCTCATCGCTTGCCGAAACAGCGGACGGGCCAATCCCAGAAGCCCATCCCAGTTATTATCAGAGATTTGGCGGGCTTCGCCCCCCACAAAGCTAAACAACCGGTGCGCCATACCCATAACTGTAGGGAACCGGCCCGGAAAGCGCCACTACGTCGCCATCTTCAAGCTCATGGCCGGTGCGGATTTCCGCACCGATCAAGCCGGGCGTAACATCGCGGCCGTTTACCAGCGCGAGAAAAACTGCACTTTTCGGAATATTCAACGCCTGCACCACATCGCCGACACGCCCACCTGCCGGAAGGGTCAATTGACGCACACTGCCGCCCTCACCCGCCGCTTTGGCAACACTGTTGAACAGCCTCACCTCAACGGTAATGGCAATGCCTTGTGAGTTATGGCCTAACATAGTTTCGGTCATAGACGGCAGGTCCCTCAGTCTTGTCAATCAGCCGCACCATAAGGATCAAGCAACAAACATCGCCATAACCACCATCAAGCCGCACCATCAAAAAAAGGGGGCCGCAGCCCCCTTCAGGTGATGCCCCTCAGCGGGACCTTCTCTGCAAATTAGTATATGTGATTGATCTCGCCAAACGAGGCTTCCGCCTGCTGCTCTGGCTGCTCAACCTTTTCCAGCAAGTGGTCGGGAACGTCAGCCGACCAAAAGTCCACCACCGCTTCTGATGCAACGGTTTGCGCCGATGCCGGACCGGAGACATCGACCTGAGCGGGAATTTCCGGCACAACAAAATTATCTTCAGCTTGAGCAACGACCTCTAAATAATTATCGGGCAAGAGGTGTTCCGGCACTTCGTTGGACCACAAATCGACGACTTCGGTCATTTCGACGGCCTCTGGCTTTGCCTCATCAACTTTCGGCGCTAAAACACTCACCGGCGCACCTTGATCATTCTGCCACGCAAAAGTTTCGATTTGATTGTCTTTGCTAGGCGCAAGCGCCACGGCAGTATCGTCAACAGCCTGATCATCACAAATTACATTGTTTTCCCGGGTGACGACCCGGTGCAATGCGCAGTCCTTGCCGGTCACTTGCGAGATACCGTGGTCGGTCAGGCTTTTCTCCGTCGTCAGATAGAGAAAGCCGTCCAGAGCCAAGGACGCAATTTGAAAATGAACAGGCAGCGCGCAGCCACCTAAAAATAACGGAATCAACAGGATAGGTAGTAGTCTCGGCATTTTCTGTCCCCCAGGGTCCCCATTCTAGTCCCTGCCCCACGAGTGCGGGCTCGTAAGAATGAGTCTATTGAATCAAAGGCTTACTTAATAAACCTATAACGACCCTTAAAAAATTTGATTTAGAGTCCCAAAAGGCCAGATTCTTTGCGAATCGGACCACGCTAAAAAACGCCAAGAACTGGCGGCCAACTCCGGGACACATCATGGTGGATTGGTTCGTTGAATGCTGTGACGAACCGCACAAACAGGCTTAAAAGAAAAACGGCCCGCCAAACGGCAGGCCGTCATTTCCGCTTTTTCTGCCTTTAGGAGGCGTCTTTTCCTTCGTCGCCTTCGGCCTTTTTCTTCACCTTTGGAAGATTGAGCTTGATGTGCAGCTCTTTTAGCTGCCGCTCGCTGACCGTGTTGGGAGCCTGCATCAGCAGGTCCTGAGCCTGCTGATTCATCGGGAAGAGGATAATCTCACGAATGTTTGGCTCATCGGCCAACAACATGACAATCCGGTCAACGCCCGGGGCGGAGCCACCGTGAGGCGGTGCGCCGAATTTGAAGGCGTTATACATGCCGCCGAATTCCTTCTCGACGACTTCTTCGCTGTATCCGGCAATCTCAAAAGCCTTGACCATAATGTCGGGGCGATGGTTCCGAATTGCGCCGGAGGAAAGTTCCACACCGTTGCAAACGATATCGTACTGGTAAGCAAGGATATCCAGCGGGTCTTTAGTTTCCAGCGCTTCCATACCGCCCTGGGGCATAGAGAAGGGATTGTGGCTGAAGTCGATCTTGCCGGTGTCTTTGTCCAGCTCGTACATGGGATAATCGACAATCCAGCAGAAGCGGAAAGCGTTTTCTTCGCGCAACTCCAACTCATCGCAGAGCCGCTCGCGGGCCTGACCGGCAAATTCCGCAGCGTCTTCTTCCGAACCAGCGGCGAAGAACACGGCATCGCCCGGCTGGACGCCCGAGGCTTCGCGAATTTGATTGATCCGGTCTTCATCGAGATTTTTGGCAATCGGCCCTTTGGTGGTGCCGTCATCGTTGAACACGATATAGCCAAGACCACCCGCCCCTTCTTCACGAGCCCAATCGTTGAGCTTGTCAAAGAAGCTGCGCGGCTTGGCCGCTGCGCCGGTCGCCGGAATAGCGCGAACCACGGCGCTTTTCTTCTCGATTAAATTGGCGAACAAACCGAAGTTGGACCCCCGGAAGGCTTCGGTCACATCACTAATGATCAGCGGGTTGCGCAGGTCCGGCTTATCGGAACCGTATTTCAGCATGGCCTCGGCAAAGGGAATGCGGCGGAACGGCTTGTCACAAACCTCCCTTTCGCCCTTAAACTGCGTAAAGATATCGTGCAGTACGTTTTCCACCACCTCGAACACATCGTCCTGGGTGCAGTAGGCCATTTCCAGGTCGAGCTGATAGAACTCGCCC
>CBDUMN010000018.1:0-46163 GCA_965368335.1 uncultured Rhodospirillales bacterium | reverse complement strand
CAGTGCTTCTTCAAGACAGTCATTAATGCCATCTATTTCAATTCCAGGTGACTAGCTATGAGCCGACATCTTTTCTAACTTCGCCTAGCAATGCGTTGTGCTGGATCAATGGGTTGAAGCTAGAACGATTTTCATTCTAAATCAAATAAGGCGAAACCCCAAAAAAAACTAGGGAAAACCCGATTGTCCTTAATGGGGAATTCGATGCTTCAAAAAGCGTCTTTCGGCCACTACTATGACAGCGGAATGAAATATTTATGACGGACAAATGAATTCATTTGGCGTGGGTTTGAGGGGCGGTTATTCATCCATAACCCGGTGATATAAAAATAGAACATACCGAGCCAATGAATATGCAAACGGAAGACTATCTTATTCCTCTGGGAACGGGGGCTGAGCGGATTGTAGACGATCTTGACGGATCGTTGACCTTGTCCGTGGCCGCATCGGAGACTTTCACCACGACCTATTGGGACACCGCCGATTGGCGAATTTACCGTGACGGCGGCTTGCTCGAAACCGTGCGGGTCGGTCGGAAATCCGAAACCCTTTGGCGACGCCGCGAAAATGGGGACGAGGTCGCTCGATGGGCGGGAAAATGTCCCGGTTTCGCCTGGGACTTTCCCGAAGGGGAAGGGCGCAACCTGCTGGAGCCGGTGATCATCATGCGCGCCCTTCTGCCCATGGTGACGGTGCGCGGAACGTTGCGCCGCGCCGCCGTGCTTAACGGCGACGATAAAACGGTTGCGCGCATCGAAGCGGTCGAACTGGATGGCAAAAAAAGCGGTGTGCCGCTGCCCGGCCTTCTGCGCATTCTTCCGGTCCGTGGATACGATGCGGATTTCGCCAAGCTTAAGTGCGCTATTACGACTGAAACTCGGTTGGCTAAAATGGACCGCGATCGGGGCACGGTTCTTTTCGAGGCGCTGGGCATCGACTATGGGGTGGATCCAAACAAGATCGATATTTCTTTCAAGCCGGAAATGAAAGCCGGTTCGGCGGTTAAGTCCGTTTTGCTGCATCTCCTCGATATCATGGAAGCCAACTCCCAAGGCGTCATCGACGATGTGGATACGGAGTTTCTCCATGAGTTCCGGGTCGCCGTGCGCCGCTCGCGTTCGGCCCTGGTCCCGTTCAAGGATTGTTTCCAAAAGGAATCCTTCGCCCGGTTTAAAGATGATTTGTCCTGGCTCGGCCGCGATACCGGAGACCCACGGGATATGGACGTTTGGCTGCTCAAATTTCCCAACTACAAGGCCATGCTGCCCGATGAGGTGAAGCCTCAGCTCGATCCGCTGGAAGGGTTCTTGAAAAAGAAACGCAACGCCAGCTACGCCAAGCTGCGGCGGGATTTGAAGACCAAGCGCTATGACGCTTTCGTGCGAGACTGGCGAAACTTCCTTGAAGCCGATGGCCCCCAAGGTGCCGTGCAGCCCATGGCCGAGGAGCCTGTCAGCGCCCTGGCCGATAAATGGATCGGAAAATTTTATAAACGCTTGATCAAGGAAGGCTCGGCCATTGACCCGCAATCACCCGCCGAAGCGCTCCACGATCTGCGCAAAACCTGTAAGAAATTCCGCTATCAGATCGATTTCTTCGCCAGCCTCTATCCCAAGACCAAGTTCAAATCGGCGGTGAAGGAATTGAAGCGCCTGCAGGAAAACCTCGGTGATTTTCAAGACTTGGAAGTACAGGCGGACTCGTTGCGTGGGTTTGCTTCCGAAATGATTGAAAAGGGCGGAAAAGATGGAGAGGTCTATCTCGCCATGGGCATGCTGGTGTCCGACTTGTTGCAACGCCAAGCAGAGGTGCGCAAGGAGTTTGGCGAGCGGTTCGACCGGTTTGCCGGAGAACAGAACCGGGCCCTGTTCAACGAACTTTTCATCGACAAACAAAATACGTCTAACCAGACCGAGGAGACCGGGGCGTGAAGATACTGGCGACCTATAACATTAAGGGCGGCGTCGGCAAGACCGCGACGACGGTCAACTTGGCCTATCTGGCGGCTATGGAAGGCGCGCGGGTCCTGGTCTGGGATTTGGACCCCCAAGGGGCGGCGACTTACTATTTTCGAGTGAAGCCGAAAGTCAAAGGCGGCGCTAAGAAATTGGTCAAAGGGAAAAGTGAGGTTGAAGACCTGCTCAAAGGGAGCGACTACGAAAACCTCGATCTTTTACCCGCCGATTTTTCTTACCGTCACATGGATCTGCACCTGGACGACACCAAGAAGCCCATGGCGCGGCTGAAAAAAATGCTCCAGCCTTTGGCTGACGACTATGACTACGTGTTTCTCGATTGCCCGCCATCGATTTCTCTGGTTTCGGAAAATGTTTTCACCGCCGCCGATGGGCTGATCGTACCGATTATCCCGACCACCCTGTCGTTGCGCACCCTCGATCAGTTAATGACCTTCCGCAAGAAGAACAAGCTGCACAAAACCGTCATGCTGCCGTTCTTCTCCATGGCCGACCGTCGACGCAAATTGCATCGCGACATCATGGACGGTTTACCCGATGAACTGGACGTGGTCTTGAAAGCCTATATTCCGAACTGCTCGGACGTCGAGTTGATGGGCCTCAAGCGCGCCCCCCTGCCGTCCTACACCCAGAAGAGCAAAAAGGCGGTTCGGTCTTACAAGCAGCTGTGGAAAGAGATTAAAGAGAAAATCTAACGTTTCAGCAGTTCTTCGTACCCGACACCCCAGGTATTGAACGGCGCTTCGATCAGGCAGGCGTTCAGGTAGCGCTTGTCGGTTGAAACTTCCGGACCGACCCAGTCGGGCGTTTCGAAAGGCTCATCGGCGCTTTCCAACTCGATCTCGGCGACGATCAGCCCCTGATTGACGCCTTCGAAAACATCCACCTCCCAGGTCTTTCCCGCGTAGTCTACCGTATAGCGGACCTTCTCGATGGGCGGGCGCTGGCAGACATCCTTGAGAATCGCCTGGGCGTGGTCGCAGGGGATTTCATACTCGAATTCGTGGCGGCTGGTTTCGTCGCGCTGGGCCTTGATGGTGAGGAAACATTTTTCTCCCTTCTGCCGGACCCGGACATTCATTCGCTCGTCGGCCGCCACGTAGCCCTGGCGGATAACCTTGCGGTCCGCCCCTTCTTTGAAGCCGTCTCCGGTTACCAGGAACTTGCGTTCGATCTCGACGGTATCACTCATTGTCGGTCTGATCTTTCTCTTGCTGTTGTTCTTCCGTCGAGACGGTGTTTTCTTCGACTGGCGCCCCTTCGGCTTCCGGTGTCGCTACCGATTCCGGCTGGTTGGCTTCGTCGATGATCTTGGCGATCCGCTTAGTGAAGTAATAGATTCGCCGGAGTTTTTCGACGATTTCCATTTCGCGCCGGTAAGACGCCATGCGGTTGGGCTCGTCGGCCAAAAGGCGGTGAGCGCCGTGCTCGGAAGCCTTGACCGCCATTTCGTTGATCTTGGCTTTCATGCCGATGACCTGGCGGGCGGCCTCGCCATTGTTTTGAAGCACAGCCTCCAGAGTGATGCTCAGGGCCTCCTCCACCTTGGATGCGAACTCCTGAAGCATCTTCTCGGTTTGGGGGCTCACGGAGATTTTTTCATCAATCCGCCGCTTACCGATGGCGACCAGATCGGTTTCGATAATATCGCCGATGTTTTCCACGTAATTGGCGATTTCCATCAGACCGACAAAACGTCCGGATTCCTTCTCGGTCATCCGCTGCAAGCCGATTTGCCGCAGATATTGGATGATATGGCCGTGCAGGTAATCCACGTCGCTGTCCATTTGGGCGATGGAGTTGAGCGTATGGTGTGTGCCGGTCAGTGTGGCGGGCATGATGGCGCGCATCATCTTTTTGACGGGGCGTCCCAACTCGCGGATTTCCATACGAACGGCATCGAGTGCGAGGGAGGAAGTGGAAATCAAATCGTCACTCAGGAATTTGGGCTCCAGGCGCTTTTCTTTGGGTTCCGGTCTGGCGGGCACCAAGCGCTCGGCCAGTTTTCCAACCTGGGTTGAAAACCAGATAAAAATGAAGGTGTTGGCGATGTTAAAGACCGTATGGGCGTTGGCGATCAGGCGGGGCGTATTGTGTAAGCTATCGCTTCCTGTCGGCGTTATTGCGGTGACTACAGCGATCAATTGGTCGATAAAACCGACCCAAAGGAGAACGCCTGCAATATTGAACAGCACATGAACGACGGCGGCCTGAACCGCCTCGCGAGGTTTGCCGATGGCGGCCAGAAGGGCTGTGACACAGGTGCCGATATTGGCCCCGAAAATTAAAGCAATCCCGGCAGATAGACTGATCAGACCCTGGCTGGCCAGTACGATAACAATCCCTGTGGTTGCGGCAGAAGATTGAATTAGGGCAGTGAAGGCTGCGCCGACAAGGATGCCCAATAAAGGGTTTTCCATCCGTATCATCAGATCGAGAAACATCTCGTTTGACCGAAGAGGAGACATGGCGTCTCCCATGGTGTTCATGCCGAGAAACACCATGCCTAAGCCCATAATCATCCGGCCGTATTGACGGAGCTTTTCGGTTTTACCGAGAAAGATCATGCCAAACCCGACAATAAACAGGGGATAGGGAAGGGCCGTTGCTTTAAAAGCGATGATTTGGGCCGTGATGGTCGATCCGATGTTGGCGCCCATAATAACCGCAACCGACTGGCCAAGGTTCATAACGCCTGCGCTGATGAAGCTGACGACAAGAACCGTGGTGACCGATGACGACTGGATAATGGCGGTGACGAAAGCGCCGGTGGTGACGCCGAGAAAACGATTGTCGGTCAATTTCGACAGCACCGCTTTCATGCGATCTCCGGCCACTGCTTTGAGACCATCGGCCAGTTGTTCGAGGCCGAATAGGAAAAGCGCCAGCCCACCGAAAAGACCGACAATAATGGCGAACGAATCCACTTCTGTGATCACCCTCTTTGTTGTTTATGGTTCTTGGCGAAGGACCCTGTGACGGTCAGCTTATCATGCGTCGCCGCAGGAAAAAGTAAAACCTCATCAAGAACGTTTAATGTCGTTTGTTGCTTGTGATTGTTGTTATTTTTTCAACGGGTTGTAAAGTAGTGGATCGGCAGGATAGGGGTTGATGTCGGCGATATGGGCAGAATGTTGAAAACAGTGCTGGCCGCGCTCATGATGGCAATGGCGATGTTTGCCAAGGCCTCGGCCGCCGACGACCAAAATCCGCTCCGTATCGCCATCGCCGATAACTATCCCCCGTTTTCCGTTTTGAGCCCTCATGGCGAACCCTTTGGGCTTTATGTCGATATGTGGAGACTTTGGAGTGTCGCGACGGGCGTCTCCATTGAGTTCGTCCCCAGCGATTGGGCCGATACCATTGAGGCGGTTAAAACCGGGAACGCCGACGTGCATTTCGGCCTTTTCCGCAACGAACAGCGGGAGGCGATTTTCGATTTTTCCAACCCCATCCATGTCGCCAACAGCGCTTTGTTTTTCCGGGAGGGACGCCCGAAGTTCTCGGTAAAAGAGATGAAGGGCCAGCGCGTTGGGGCCATGAAAGGGACCTATCAGGAGCAGTATCTTAAAACCAATCACCCGGGCATTGATGTGGTTTCGTTTACGCAAAGCAGCGAAATGATTAATGCTCTGTTGAGAGAGCAGGTTGTCGCCATCTTGAGCGAAACGATTTCGGTGCAGGCCGGATTGGCAAGGATCGGCCTGGCGGGCGCTCTGCAAAGTAGCGATGAGGTGTTGTTGGCCAACAATGTTCATGCCGGGGTGGTCAAGTGGCGTACAGATATAATTCCCTTGATCAACGAAGGTTTTGAAAAAATCTCACGCGATAAGCTGATAAAAGTGGAGGAGCGCTGGCTTCCCGAGCATCGCGATCATTTTTATATGCCGCACCAAGGTGGGGTTCAACTGACCGCTGCGGAACGCTCCTGGATTAAAAGCAATCCAACAATCCGAATTGCGGCAACGACCAACTGGCCGCCTTTTGAAGAGGAAACCTCTGGCGGTGGTTATGAGGGGGTTACGGCTGATTTCATTCGCGCCGTCGCCAAAAAGGTCGGCCTTAAGTTGGATGTGGTTTTCGATCATTGGGACAACCACCTTAAGAACCTGAAGGATAAGAAAATCGACGTGGCCCCAGGTCTCTTCGATACGCCTGAGCGACGCGCCTTTCTTCTGCTGACCGAGCCTTTTGTCGAGCTTTCAGATGCGCTTTACGTATCCGAGAAAACGATGGATATCCTTTCCATGGACGAGCTCAAGGGACGCAGGGTTGCGGTTGAGCGCTCTTACGCCATGCATGAGGTGCTGGCCAAAGAATACCCGGAAGCTGAGTTGGTCGTGGTCGAGACTACCCTTGAAGCCTTGAAAACCGTCATTACGGGAAAGGCCGATGCCTATGTGGGCAATCAACCGGTTACCAACTATCTGATCCGGAAATATCTTCTCACCGGATTGCGACATGCGGCCTTTTTCAACCGTTTCGGCCAGAGCCTCCATATTGGCGTACGCAACGACTGGCCGATGCTGCATAATATTCTGCAAAAAGGGCTTGAGAGCATTTCGGCCGAGCAACGCCGGACCATTTTCGGCAGATGGATATTCGGAACCGCCGAAGCGCGCGAGTCGGTGAAGAGGCTCAGGTTTACCGAAGAAGAGAAAAGTTGGCTACAGGATCATCCGGTGATCCGTGTCCATAATGAAAGAAACTGGCCGCCGTTCAATTTTAATGAAGGGGGCAACCCGCGTGGTTTCTCCGTCGACTATATGAACTTGCTGGCTGATAAAATCGGCATCAGAGTCGAGTATGTTTCCGGGCCCGACTGGGGCATTTTTCTCGATATGATCCACAATAAAGCGCTCGACGTTATGCTCAATATCGTCAAGACGCCGGACCGGGAAGCCTATATCCATTTTACCGAACCTTACGTCAGCAATCCTCCGGTGGTGATTGCCCGGAAACCCTCCGATATAAAACAGTTCAATGACCTCAAAGGACGTGAGGTTTGTATTCCCGAGGGGTTCTTCTATCAGGAAGTCTTACGGCGAAAATATCCCGCCATTGCGATTGAAACCGCTGCTAATCAGGAAGACTGCTTGAAGGTAGTCTCGGAAGGTCGAGCCGATGCGACCCTTGGCGGTGTCGCTATTCAGGCCCATCTGATTTCGAAACTGTTCCTTAGCAATCTTGAAGCCGTTGCCGGAATTTCCGATCCCGATATTGTGAACGATCTAAGGATAGGTGTGCGTTCCGACTGGCCGATCTTCCGAAATATTCTTGATAAAGCGATTGCTTCTGTTTCCTCCGAAGAATTAAGTCGGATTACCGAACATTGGATCAAAGTGGACGTTAATCTGGCCTCCGCCTCGACTGATGAAGAAGCATCCTATTCTTTGGCCATTGGCGCCGGAGCAGCGGCCCTCGGCGGTCTTCTGTTGGTGTTTCTGCTTCAGTTTGTTCTTCGCAGGCTGGTCAAAAAAGATGCTTCCCATCTCTATCAATCGAAAGAGCTTAAAACCACGGGGCTGGTCTTGGTTGTCCTTTTCCTCGGTGTCGTGGCGCTGGCTGCCTGGATCACCGTCCGAGAAGCCGAAAAGGATACCCGAGCCGAAGCGGGGCATAATCTGCTTTCCGTCCTCACGACGACTCATGAAACTTTGAAAGCCTGGGCGGGAAGCGAAACAAACAGGATCAGAAATATTGCGAGAAATCCCGGTCTCATCTCTTTGGTTGAAGAGTTGTTGTTTGTCGAGCGGAACGCAAAAGAGCTGAGTGAAAGTATCGAACTGCAGGCGATCAGAAACTGGCTCAAGGTTCATTTTGGAATTCAGGCCAAGTCGCCTTTCTCGATTATTACGCCGGATGGACTTCAGGTTGCGGCGAAAGACGATGTGGGGTTGGCTCGACGGGATATTATCGCTGAGGCTCGACCGGAGGTGTTGAGGGCCGTCATCGATGGAGAAATACGGTTCGTATCTCCTCTGTCGTTAAAAACCGAGGAAGGGACGCCCGCGACAGTCGCCCAGTTCTTTATGGCGCCGATTAAGGATGCCGATGGGAAGGTGATTGCCGCCTTTGCATTGGAGAGCGACCCGAAAGAAGACTTTAGCCGGATTACCCAATTGGGCCGTGTCGGAACAAGCGGCGAAACTTATGCGGTGGATGAAAAAGGCCGGTTGATTACGGCCAGCCGCTACGATGCCGAGCTTCGCTCCATGGGGTTGATTGGCGAAAAATCCGAGGCCATGCTCAATCTGGTCATCCGCGACCCCGGCGTAAACCTAAAGGAAGGCGCTAGGCTGGAGGGAGACTTAAAGACCCTTCCCTTGACCAAAATGGCGGCGGCCGTCACCCAGGGAAACAAAGGGATGAATGTCGATGGTTATCGCGATTATCGTGGTGTGCCGGTAATCGGCGTTTGGCTATGGGATGAAAGCCTCAATATCGGTCTGGGGACAGAGTTGGATGAGGGGGAGGCCATGGCCGCCTTCCGGTCGCTCAGAAAGACCATGATTTTCATTTTGGGGGCAACGGTTCTCATTTCCCTCGGCCTTATGGGGCTTTCGGTCTGGATCGGGCAGAGCGCGGCTATTTCCCTGACCCGTTCCCGCGATGAGGCGGAAGACGCGCGTCTAAAGGCCGAAGAGGCTCGTTGGGAAGCCGAACAAGCAGAAGAGCAAATCCGTATGAAGGTTGCCGAGATCGAACGGTTCAACCGGCTCGCCATGGGACGGGAAGAGCGGATTATCGAGCTCAAGGAGATGGTTAACGGGCTACGGGAAAAGGCGGGGGAAGGACCGCAATTCAAGCCCTTGGAGGACTCTGAAGATATCCTGTATGCCGAGACGGGAGGGATGGAGCCGGAGGAGGCGCACTTCGAACTGACCGAGATGATTGATTTGAAGGAACTGCAAAATCTTCTCGACCACTTCTGTAATTCCGTGGGGATCGCGGCCGCCATCATCGATTTGAAGGGAGAGGTCTTGGCCGCCGCGCGCTGGCAGAGGGCCTGCACGGACTTCCACCGGGTTAATGAACAAAGCTGTGCGCGCTGTATCGAGAGCGATACCGATTTGGCGCTTAAACTCCGGGATGGCGAGAAATTTTCCGTCTATAAATGTAAGAACGGCCTGACCGATGCCGCCTCGCCGATTGAGATTGAGGGAAAGCATCTGGCCAACGTGTTCATCGGTCAGTTTCTCCTCAACAAATCGGACACGACCTTCTTTAAGGAGCAGGCTAAAACCTTCGGCTACGATGAAAACGATTATATGGCTGCGATCGGCGAAGTTCCGGTGATTCCCGAGAAGCGGTTGCCGGATATTCTCGGATTTCTCGCTGGGTTTGCCAGGCTGGTCGCCTCCCTTTCGGTCGAACGACTGCGGGCCCAGAAGATCGGTGAAAATCAGGAAAGAGAGCGGGCGGCGGCGCTCAATCTTGCCGAAGACGCTGAAATCGCCCGTGATGAGCTTTCCGCTTACAAAGACCAGTTGGAAGACCTCGTTGAGGAGCGAACGGCGGAGTTGCAGGTTAGCGAGGAGCGCACCCGGTTGCTTCTCGATTCCGTTGGTGAAGGAATTTTTGGGGTTGATCTGGAAGGCAAGATTACTTTCGTCAACCCGGCGGTTTCCGAAATGCTGCGCTATGAACCGGGTGAGTTGATCGGTGAACAGGCTCATCAACTGTTCCATCATACGCGGGCTGATGGCAGCCATTACCCCGTTGAAGAATGTTGGATGTATAAGTCGTTTACCGAGGGCGACTCTTATCGCATTGACAACGAAGTGCTTTGGCGCAAGGACGGTACGCCGCTCGATATCGAGTACCTGAGCACCCCCATCCGGCGGCATGACAAGCTTGACGGTGCGGTGATCACCTTCATGGATATTTCCGAGCGCAAGGCGGCTCAGGAAAAGCTCCGAGAAAGCCAGCAATTGTTGGAAAGCGTCATTGAAAACAGCGCGGCAATCATTTTCTCCAAAGACAACAAGGGCCGCTATACCCTGGTGAACAAAAAGTGGGAAGAGCTGACCGGGATGCCGCGGTCTGAGGCGCTTGGCAAGATTGACAATGAGATATTCCCAGACGAAGTCGCCAATGAACTTCGTGAGAATGATCGCAAGGTCCTCGTGGGGGGTGAGGCATTGGAAATGGAGGAACTGGTTCAGAATGGTGGCCGGGATCAGATATTCCTAACGCTCAAGGTCCCTCTTTTCTCAATGGATGGAAAAGCCGAAGGTATCTGTGGCATTTCAACCGATATTACTGGTCGAAAAGAAGCCGAAGAACTGCTGAGAAAAAGCGAGGCGCAGATGCGGGATATTCTGGCTTCGAGCCCCATCGGTGCGGGTATCACCGATATTAAAACGGGTGAGATGATCTTCGCTAATCCAAAGCAGGAAGAATTGTTTGGCGTGGGAGAAGGCGGTTTTAAAGGAATTTCCGCTTCAGAAGTTTATGCGAGCCTGGAGGATCGCCATGAAATCCTGACGACGCTGAAGCGAGATGGAAAGGTAACCGATTGGGAGGTCCAGTTACGCCGGTTGGATGGCCAGACCTTCTGGGCGCTCCTGTCGGCTTCGGAAATGATCTATGAGAACCGTTTGGCCAGACTCGCCTGGTTCTATGACATTACCGAGCGCAAGAAGGCCGAGGATGAACTCCAGCAGATTTACGAGGTCGTATCGGACAGCATTCAGTATGCCTCGCATATTCAGCGTTCGGTGCTGACCGGCGAAGACATGATGGCGGCGACCATGCGTGAGCATATGGTGTTGTGGGAACCGCGCGACGTGGTCGGCGGCGATATCTACTGGTGCCATATCTGGGGCGATGGAGTCTTGGTGGTGTTGGGTGACTGCACGGGCCATGGGGTGCCGGGGGCTTTCATGACCTTGATCGCCACCGGCGCATTGGATCGCGCCATGGCTGACGTGCCGCCCGGACAGGTCGGCAACCTGATCCAACGGATGCATCAGGTCATTCAGATCATGCTCAAGCAGCATGGCGACCGTAGCGAGAGCGATGATGGCCTTGAGTTGGGAGCCTGTTTCATGAACCCGGATATGACGAAATTGACGTTTGCCGGGGCGCGGTTCCCGCTGTTCCAGTTGGAGGGTGGCCAGATCACTGAATATAAGGGAACGAAAAAAGGCATTGGCTATCGCGGTATTTCCCAGACCCAGACCTATGATGAGACTGTGATCGACCTAAATCCGGGCATGACCTTCTATATGAGCTCGGATGGTTATCTCGATCAGGTGGGCGGTGAGAAACGCCGAATGTTCGGTAAGAAGCGTTTCAAGCAATTACTCATCGATATGGAAATGCTCGATTTTGAAGAGCAGAAAAGAATGCTCATGCAGGCTCTGGCCGATTATCAGGGGGAAGAAACCCGCCGCGACGACGTCTCCATCGTCGCCTTCAGGATTTAGATTTCCCCATCTCCATATCGTGTTATTCTTAGAGGAATTACACTAAGCACACAGGGGTAAAGCTTCATGGCTGGGCGCGCTTATCCGTCGAAACCGGAAGCGGTCTATTTCTTCGGCACCTGCTTGGTCGATCTGTTCTATCCCGAGGCCGGGATGGCGGGGATCGAGCTTTTGCAGCGCGAAGGGATCGAGGTGATTTTTCCGCAGGGCCAGAGCTGTTGCGGCCAACCGGCGTTCAACAGCGGCCATCGGGACGAAGCGCGCGCCGTGGCGGCGGCTCAGGTGAAACTGTTTCCCAAGGACATTCCGGTGGTTCTGCCGTCTGGCTCCTGTGCGGGCATGATGCGCAAGCACTACCCGGAACTGTTCGAGGGTCACGTCTTGGAGGCGGCGGCCGGAAACCTGGCTGAGAGAGTGTTCGAACTGACCGAATTTCTCGTTCATGTGCTGGGTCTGAAGCTTAAAGACAAAGGCGAACCGGTTAAAATTACCTGGCACGGCTCCTGCCATTCTCAACGGGAAATGGGCGTACGGGACGAACCCAAGAGTTTGCTCAAGCAACTCGCCAATGTTGAGCTTGTCGAGCTTCAGCGAGAGAAGGAATGCTGTGGGTTCGGCGGGACCTTCAGCGTCAAGCAGCCGGAAATCTCTGCGGCCATGGTCACCGACAAGACTGAGGACATTGAGCGGACTGAGGCTAAAAAAGTGGTGTCCGGCGATTGCGGTTGCCTGATGAACATCACCGGCGCGCTGGAAAAAAAGAACAGTCCGGTTTCGGGCCAGCATATCGCCCAGTTCATTCTGGAGCGCACCCGATGAGCGGCGGGGTTTCCAATACCTTCCGCGACCGGGCGGGCGTTGCGCTGAAAGATGGTGAGTTGCGCGCCAACTTCCGCCGCGCCATGGATGGTTTAATGGGCAAGCGGGCGGTGCAGTTCGCCGATGCCGACGAATGGGAGCGCTTGCGCGAACTGGGAGAGTCCATCCGCCGTCGCGCGCTCTCCAAGCTGCCGGACCTCTTGGAGCAACTGGAAGAAAACCTGACCAAGAACGGCATCCATGTTCATTGGGCCGAAACCGTCGATCAGGCTAATGAAATAGTGTTGGACATCTTGCAGGAGAAAAACGCCAAGACCGTGGTCAAGGGCAAATCCATGGTGTCGGAAGAAATGCACCTCAACGACTTTTTGGGGCGGCATGGCATCAGGGCGTTGGAAGCCGACTTGGGCGAATACATCGTTCAGATGGCCGGTGAAACGCCCTCGCACATCATCATGCCGGCCATCCATAAAAACCGAAAGCAGATCGCCACCCTTTTTAAGGAACAGATCGACGGTTTCGCCTATACCGAAGACGCCAAGGAAATGACCGCCGCCGCGCGAGCCGAGTTGCGCCGTGAGTTCTACGATGCTGATGCCGGACTCTCGGGTGTCAATTTCGCCGTTGCCGAAACCGGGACTCTCTGTCTGGTTGAGAACGAAGGCAACGGGCGCATGTGCACCACCGTGCCGCCGCTGCATATCGCGGTGACCGGTATCGACAAGGTGGTTGAAAAGCTCGAAGATGTCCCGCCGTTGTTTTCGCTGCTCACCCGCTCGGCCACCGGCCAGCCGGTCACCACCTATTTCAATATGATATCGGGACCGCGCAGGGCTACGGATCGGGACGGGCCGGAAGAGGTCCATCTGATCCTGCTCGATAACGGCCGCACCCGCATCTATGCCGATGCTGAAACCCGGCGGTCCCTGCAATGCATCCGTTGTGGGGCCTGTATGAACCATTGCCCTGTCTATACCCGTGTCGGCGGCCATGCCTACGGCGGCATCTATCCAGGGCCTATCGGCAAAATTCTCACTCCGCAGATTGATGGCATCGGCCAATATGGCGACCTGCCGAGCGCTTCATCTCTGTGCAACGCCTGCGTCGAGGTCTGCCCGGTTAAGATCCCCATCGCCCAGGTGCTGGTCCGACTGCGCGACGAAGCCGCCGGGCGCCGTTCGCGGCCTTCGGTCAAGGAAAGTGGAGCTAAGAAGTCGGCCCTGCAGGATATGGTCTGGTCTGGTTGGAAGTGGATGCACGAAAACCCAGGGGCCTATAAATTGATGAGTGGGGTTCTGACCAAGACCGGCAACCTCACTCCCGCCGCCATGCCCTTGTTGAAGGAATGGACCAGCGTTCGCGCCAAGCCGAAATTCGCCAAAAAGACCCTGCATCAGATGGCGAAGGAAAAGGGGCTGGCCGATGAGTAGCGCACGCGAAAATATCCTGGCTCGGTTGCGCAAGAGCGACCCAAGCGGCGACCTCCCGGCCTCCGACTTTGCCGTGATGAAGGAAAAGTCCTGGTCACAGGCTGAAAAGGTCGAACGGCTTGAAAGCATGATGGCGGCGGTCAATACGGAACTGCACCGGACGTCGGAAGCCGACTGGCCGGGACTGGTCTCGGAGCTTTTGAAAAAACGCGGCATCGGTTCGCTGTTGATCGGCACCAACAACCTTTTGATCGACCGACTGCAAGGAGCCTGGAAGGGCCAGGATGGAGCACCGGAAATTGCGCTCTACGACCGGGCCTATGAAGACGAGCGGGCCGAGGTGTTCGACGCTCCGGCTGCGCTAACCACCACGCGGGGCGGCATTGCCGAAACCGGAAGCCTGATCGTTTGGCCCGATGCCGCCGAGCCTCGTCTGCTTTCGCTGGCCCCTCCGGTTCATATCGCCTTGCTTGAGGCCGACCGCCTGCACAACACATTCTGGCAGGCCATGACCGCCGAAGGCTGGAAAGACGGGTTGCCGACCAACGCCCTGCTGATTTCAGGCCCGTCGAAGACCGCCGATATCGAGCAGGAACTGACCTACGGGGTCCATGGTCCCAAAGAACTGATCGTCCTAATTATCGAGCGCTAAATGTTCAACTCGCCGTTCCATTTGCCCGAGCCCTATGACAGGCTGCACGCTCAACTAAGGGCCATCTTTCCGCCCGAGCGGCTGATTACCGATCGTCTGCGCACCCTGGCCTACGGCACCGATGCTTCCTGTTATCGCCTGGTGCCCAAAATTGTTGCCGTCGTTGAGAGCGAAGAAGAGGTTCAGCGTCTCATGGCCTGCGCCCGTGAGGTGGGGGTTCCGGTGACATTCCGGGCGGCCGGAACAAGCCTCTCGGGGCAGGCGATTACCGACTCGGTTCTCGTTTTGCTCGGCGAAAACTGGGATGGATGCGTGGTTGAGAGGGAAGGCGAAGTCCTGAAGGTCCAGCCGGGCGTCATCGGGGCCGAGGCCAACCGGGTGCTGGCGGCTTACGGACGCAAGATCGGGCCCGACCCGGCCTCGATCAATGCGGCCAAGATCGGCGGAATCGCCGCCAACAACGCCAGCGGCATGTGCTGCGGCACGGCCCAGAACAGCTACAACACCCTCCATTCCATGCGGGTCATGCTGGCCGATGGGACGATGCTCGATACCGGCTCCGAAACCAGCCGTACGGTGTTTACCCAAAGCCATAAGAAACTGCTGGACGATCTTTCCGATCTGGCTGAAAGCGTGCGCAAGAACAAGGCGCTGGCCAAACGGATCAAGGCTAAGTTTAAGATCAAGAACACCACGGGTTATGCGCTCAATGCGCTGATCGACTTCAAAGACCCCATCGATATTTTGCAGCACCTGATGATCGGCTCCGAAGGGACATTGGGTTTCATCGCCGAGATGGCTTATCAAACGGTGCCTGAGTATGCTGACAAGGCATCGGCTTTGATGTTGTTTTCCGACATGGAGACTGCCTGTAACGCCGTGGTCGCTCTAAAGAAGACGCCGGTTTCGGCTGTTGAGATGATGGACCGGGCGGCGCTCCGCTCGGTGGAAAGCAAGCCGGGGATGCCTGATTATATTGCCGGTTTGGGCGATGAGGTGACGGCCTTGCTGGTCGAAGTGCGCGGCAAGACCAAGCGAACCCTGACGACTAATCGCAAAAAAGCGGAAACCGCGTTAGAGGGGATTGAAACGGTTCGCCCCATTGAGTTCACCGCCGACCCGGCACACTGCCAGCGCTATTGGAATATCCGCAAAGGATTGTTCCCTGCCGTCGGTGCGGTGCGTAAAATCGGAACGACGGTAATTATTGAAGATGTCGCCTTTCCCATCGACCAACTGGCCCCGGCGACGCTCGATCTTCAGCGCCTGTGCAGAGAACATGGCTACGACGAGACGATCATTTTCGGCCATGCGCTGGAAGGTAATCTGCACTTCACTTTTCCCCAGGACTTCAATAGTCCAGAAGAGATCGAACGCTATGGTCGGTTTATGGATGCGATCACCGAAATGGTGGTTAAAGGGTATGACGGATCGCTCAAAGCCGAGCACGGCACCGGGCGCAACATGGCGCCGTTCGTTGAGATGGAATGGGGGGCCGACGCCTACCAGTTGATGTGGGAGATCAAACGACTTTTCGATCCTCAAGGACTGCTCAATCCGGGCGTTTTGCTGAATGAAGATCAGGCAGTGCATCTGCAGAACCTCAAGCCGTTTCCGGCGGCTCATGAGATTGTCGATAAATGTATCGAATGCGGTTTCTGCGAACCGAAATGTCCGTCGAAGGGCCTGACGCTTTCTCCTCGGCAACGCATTGTCGCCTGGCGGGAGATCAGTCGCCGTGAAGCTGCTGGCGAGGGCGACCCGGATGGTATGAAAAAAGCCTATGCCTATCAGGGAGTCGACACCTGTGCGGCCTGTGGTCTCTGCGCCACGGCCTGCCCGGTGGGGATTGAAACAGGTCTTCTGACCAAACAGCTCCGCGCCCGCTCTCGCACGCCTTTCGAGCGCAAGCTCGGCGACTGGATCGCCGATCATTACGGCGCGGCCATGACGGCGACATCGCTGGGCTTGAGGGCGGTCGATTTGGTCCATGGTGTTTTGGGCTCCAAGGCGATGGCGGCGATGAGTGATGGGGTGCGCAAAGTGAGCGGCGGGCGGTCGCCGCGCTGGATGGCCGCCATGCCCCGCGGCCAGTGGACGACGCCGGTTTCGCCAGAGGGAACGGAAAAAGAGAAGGTCGTTTATTTCCCCAGTTGCGCCGCCCGGACCATGGGACCGGCACGGGGTGATGAGGCGGAGCCTTTGCCAAAGGTAACGGCAAGGGTTTTGCGCAAAGCGGGCTTTGAGGTCGTGTATCCTCAAGGGATGAACGATCTCTGTTGCGGCCAACCGTTTGACAGTAAAGGGTTGCCGGAAGCTGGCGACCGTAAAGCGAGTGAGCTTGAGGCGGCCTTGATGGTGGCGAGTGAAAATGGCAGCCACCGCATTGTTTTCGATACCAGTCCTTGCGGCTATCGGATGAAAGAGTTTCTCGGTGAACGGCTTCGGATTTTCGATGTTACCGAGTTCATGCATGATGTGGTGCTTGAGCGCCTGGAGCTCACGAAGCGAGCCGGTCCGGTGGCTATCCATGCGACCTGCAGCACCAAAAAAATGATGCTAGAAGACAGGCTCAAGGTTATCGCCGAGGCTTGCGCCGAAGAAGTGATCGTGCCGCCTTCGGTCGAATGCTGCGGTTGGGCGGGTGATAAGGGGTTCACAACGCCCGAGCTCAATCGCCATGCGCTCGCTAAGCTTAAGCGCGGTCTGGAAAACAGAGCAGTTGCCGGGTATTCGACCAGTCGTACCTGTGAGATCGGATTGTCAGAGGAAAGCGGGATGGTTTACCGCTCTATCGTCTATCTGATTGATGAGGCCATCAGCGGTTAAGCGCCTGATCGATCAGTTTCTTCAAGACGTCGGGCTGCACCGGTTTATGAAGGAGATTGAAGCCGCTGGCGGCAGCTTCCTGCAGTCGCTCCGGCGCGGTATCGCCCGTGATGATAATGCCGGGGACCGACCAGCCCAGTTCGTGGTTCATACGGTGGATCGTATCCGCGCCTGTCTGCTCGGTTTGCAATCGATAGTCTGCGACGATCAGGTCGAGCGGTTTCTTGTGGTTACGGCATTCGCGCAGGGCGACTTCCGCCGATGAGGCGGACAGTACGTTGAAGTCCCAGGTTTCCATCAGCACAGTCATGGCGTCCAATACGGAAGGGTCGTCGTCGATGACCATGATGTTGGGTCGGGTGGAATGGGGGCGGGGCTCAGTAATGGGTTTTGCCGTATGGTCTGCGACGGCGGTCTTTTTGATCGGCGCCGTCACTGAAAAGACCGATCCCTTGCCGGGGGTTGAGCGGGCGAAGAGCTTGAGGTTGAGCAGACCCGCAACCCGTTCGACGATAGCCAGGCCCAAGCCGAGCCCCAGCTTGCGTTGACGCCCCGGATTGCCCAGTTGTTGGAACTCCTGAAACACCGTGTCCATTTTGTCTTCGGGTATTCCTTCACCAGTATCCCAGACTTCAAACCGTATTTGTTTTCCAACTCTTCTGCACCCGACCAGAATTCGCCCCTGTTCCGTATAGCGGACAGCATTGGAGACCAGATTTGCGGCAATCCGCTGGAACAGGTTGGGGTCGGTCTCGATGCTCGCCGAGCAAGGGACGATGCGAAGATCAACGCCCTTCCGTCGGGCTTCGTCGGTGAAGGTGGTTTCAATCCAGCCCAGGGTTTGTGCAATCGGGAAGGTTTCTTTCTCAGGCTCCATAATTCCGGCGTCGAGGCGAGAAATATCGAGCAATGAATTAAGCAACCCGGCGAGGGCTTCGATAGAGTTTTCAATATTGCCGATTAGACGCCCCTGTTTATCTTTTTCCTCAATGCCTTGTTTGCGAAAAGATTCTCCAAGAGCGGCGATAAACATTGAAAGAGCCTGAAGCGGTTGGCGTAGATCGTGACTGGCTGCGGCGAGGAAACGCGACTTGGAAAGATTGGCCCGTTCGGCTTCTTCCTTGGCGATATACAGGGCTTCTTCATTGCGCATTTGCTCGGTAATGTCGCTGGAAAAACCGACCAGCCGGTTTGTCTCTTTGCCGTCTTCCATAATGTAGCGACTGGCGACCTCAATGGTGCGGATGCCGCCGTCATCGCGGACAATTCGGAAGATTCCGCTGAAGTGAGCCTTGTCGGCGATGCAGCCAAGCAGAATATGTTTTGTCATCGAATAGTCGTTGGGATGAATGAAGGAAAGAAACGAGCGCTTCTTAAATGGATGATCTGACGGATCGACCCCAAAAATCTGACAAACTTCGTCGGAGGCTAAAATCTCTCCGGTCGTGATGTCCCAGGTCCAACTGCCTAAATGGGCGAGGCTCTCCGCCTGAGCCAGCCGTTCTTTGGCTTCCAACAAACTTGTTTCGGCTTTTTTGCGTTCGGTGATGTCTCTCGACATGGCGGTCATTAATTCGAAGCGTCCGTCTTTGCCAGGGATGCCCGAAACCGATGTGGCGATGGGGATTTCCTCGCCGTTCTTTCGTCGTATCCAGAATTCACCCTGCCATTGACCGACGCTGACGGCGTCCTTCCACCATTCGAGCGGAGCTTCCGTGCCGTAGCGGGGAGAAATCAGATCCAGTGCATTTTTCCCGACGATTTCCTCTTGTCGGTAGCCCATGATCGCTTCGAAAGCCGGGTTGACCGATTGAATTTTTCCTTCCATGTCGGCAAGAAAAATAGCTTCGGATGTATTGGTGAAAATAGCCGTTGTACGCCGCGACAAATCCTCAAGCTCCCCCTGCTTGGAAATATAGGAAAGATAGTAGGTAAGGGCGGCGGCCAGGATGAGCAGGATAGAGCCGATGTAAAAATCGAACGCCAGGTTGTAGACGTTGCATATGATCGTCAGTTGACCAATTCGTTCGCCACTCCACTCAATAGGCGTGTGTATGGTTTTTTGCAGAAAACTGTGAAAAGAAGAAACGCCGGTTAAGTCTCGCTCGAATATGATAAAAGGCCGCTCCTTGGCATCAGTTATGTAGACTGCTGTGATGCGGCTATCGGCTGTAATTATTTTTAAAAAATCTTCGGCGTCGGCTGTGTTGGTCGTCCAAAGATAATGCGCCATGAGGTGGCTGTATTCATCAACCCTCACTCTGTGGCTGTCCGCTTCCGCCGCGTGAAAGCGGCTCAGTGCGAAAATGGCGCCGACCAACAAGAGCAGATACCCAGCAATGAGTAGACGTGATCGGGTCACTGTGATTTCCTGTTCCTCTCCGGTAGAGTCCCGGCTTTCTTCTTTTTGCGATTCGTTTCGCTTGTTCGACTATCATGGGGCAAACAAACGCCTTGGTTCAATGGGAGATTAGCATGTCCAAAGCTTTCGCCTCGACGGGTGATCTCGATGAAAAACGCATCAGTTTCGACGATCTCGGCGGCGGTGCTTATGCCTATACGGCAGAGGGCGATCCCAATACGGGTATTGTGGTCGGTGACGACGGTGTGCTGGTGATTGACGCCCAGGCCACCCCGATGATGGCCGAACGGGTTCTCGAGCGTGTTCGCTCGGTGACGGACAAACCGGTCACCCATTTGGTCTTGAGCCATTATCATGCCGTCCGGGTTTTGGGTGCGGCGGCCTATGGTGATGTGGAAATCATCGCAAGTCAGGGAACCCGCGACCTGATCGAGGAGCGCGGGCGCGAAGACTGGGAAAGCGAATTCGAACGGTTTCCCCGTCTGTTCCAGGGCCATGATTCCATTGCCGGCCTAACGATTCCGACAATGGTTTTTGCCGATCCTCTTACCTTTGATCTGGGAAATCGAACCGTTGAAATTTTTCATCCCGGACGAGGCCATACTCAGGGCGACACGGTGGTTTGGTTGCGTGATGAGAAAATACTGTTCGCCGGTGATCTGGTGGAATATGGCGCGACCCCTTATTGCGGCGATGCTCATTTGACCGACTGGCCGGGAACCCTGGACGCTTTGAGAGCGCTAGGTCCAGAGAAGATGGTGCCGGGGCGGGGCGACGCTTTGACGACGGCGGAGCAATGCCGCAAGGCCATGGCGATGACCGAAGGATTTGTTCGCGATCTCTTTGCCACGGCGCAAGAAGGTCGGGCTCAAGGGATGAACCTGAAACAGACTTTCGATCTGGCTAAGCAGCGAATGGATCCAAAATATGCCGATTGGGTGATTTATGAGCACTGCATGCCGTTTAATCTGGCGCGAGCTTATGATGAGGCGGGGGGACAGGAGAGGCCCACTGTCTGGACGGCTGAACGCGACAAGGAAATGTGGGTGGCGCTCAACGGCTGAGTGGGCAGGGTCGGAAAAATCAGCCCGACTTGCGGGCGATGGCCATGGCCTCGGCAATGACTTCCTTGTCTCCGATGTGGTTGGCGAGCAGCAAAATCAGTTTGGCGTTGGCTTTCAGGCTATGCTCCTCGCTTAAGTCCCGATGAAACTCGATCAGCATTTCGTAGAAATCGTCCGGGTTGTCGATATTGGGGTCGGTATTGAGTTTCATGGGGCCTTTCCTTTCCCTGAGGCTTTGTTGAGCGCCGTTTGGATGGCGTCTCTGTCGAAATTGCGCCAACGTCCGGCCACATGCTGATCGGGGCGGACCAGATAGACCGTGCCGGACTTTCCGTCATAGCGCCGAACGGCGAGTTCCGCCTCTTCGCCGACCGTGAGGCGATCACAGGCAAGGTCAGAGGTGTCGGGAGTTTCACCGAAGCAGAGAAGAACGAAACGTCCGCCCAAATTTTCCAGCAGCCATCCTTCATTGAGCGGCGCATCGGGACAGGGCGCGCCGGGGACAGGGCCTCCGTCGAACGCGTCTTCATCGGACGTTAAAAGAGTTGGGTCCGTATAGGTTGCAGGCAATGAGAGCCGTCCGCTGTTGATCAAGGGCCTGGCGAAAGAATAGTCCCTGGCGAGATCGAGAACGGCATCGCGGAAGGCTCGGCTGATGGCGCCTTTGGGGACGATGAAATCGGTTGAACGGGTCGAGTTCATCAGGTTGATATCGGCGGCCTCGACCCGTTCGCGATCATAGGTGTCGAGCAGGGTTTCAGGGGCCTCACCGCCTATGACCATCTTGAGCTTCCAGATCAGATTGTCGGTGTCCTGAACGCCCGAGTTGGCGCCCCGCGCGCCGAAGGGAGAGACCTGATGGGCGGAATCCCCGGCGAACAACACGCGACCGTGACGGAAATGATCGAGGCGCAGGCACTGGTAGGTGTAGACCGAAACCCACTCCAGTTCGAATTCCACCATGTCGCCCAACATGGCCTTAAGGCGGGGGATGACCCGTTCGGGCTTCATTTCCTCTTCCGGGTCGGCGTCCCATCCCAGTTGGAAATCAATACGCCACAGGTCGTCGGCCTGTTTATGCAGCAAGGTTGAGCGGCCCGGATTGAACGGCGGGTCGAACCAAAACCAACGCTCGGGCGGAAAATCGTTTTTCATCACCACATCGGTGATCAGGAAGCGATCCTTGAAAACTTTTCCGGTGAATTCGAGGCCGAGACAGTCTCTTAAAACCGATTTGGAGCCGTCGGCGGCGATCAGCCAGTCGGCGTCAAGGGCGTAAGCTCCGGAGGGCGTGTCGATGGCGAGGCGGATAAAGTCGCCGTTTTGCTCTATGTCGGTTACGGTTTCCTGCCAGCGGATATCGACCCCCAAGGTTTCGGCCCGGGCGATCAGAATATCTTCCAGGTGATATTGCTGAAGATTGATGAAGGCGGGGCACTTATGCCCCTCTTCGGGCAGGAGGTCGAAGTTGAACACCTCCTGCTCGCCGTTGAACAGCCGCCCGGTTTTCCAGACCACGCCCTTGGCGATCATCTCTTCAGCGCATCCCAGCCGGTCCCAGACTTCGAGAGCGCGTTTCGAATAGCAAACGGCGCGTGAGCCGATGCTGACGGTTTTGTTTTGCGTCAGAACTACCGCTGGAATGCCCTTGAGCCGCAGGTCGATGGCCGCGGTGAGGCCGACCGGGCCGCCGCCCACAACGATGACCGGATGGCGGGTGATCCCGCTTTCCTGTTGGTCCGAAGAAGGCCGGTGCGGATATTCTTTATAATGATAGGTTTGCAGCATTTTGTCGTCCACCCCTCGGGCGGAGACTTTAAACGGTGAAAGTGTTGAAGAAAACACTCAACTGTCGGCTCAAACACAGAAGGGTTTTAATTTTGCCAAAGAAACTCTAGATAGAATGATAAAGTGCCTTTGTTGCTGTATATTTCCCCTGGCACAACAAAGGGTTGTTTCATATTTCCTAAACCCGGCGTGGCTATGATTTTGCTGGGTATGTGTGGCCGGAGTCTTTTGGGAGCTTCCGGATATTGGTTTGGGAATGGGAATAAGACGAACCTACGAAGTCAGCATTGAAATGGGGGGGCGCTGGGAAATCCAGGCCCGTTACCCTTCGTCCGAAAAGGACGAAGCGATGGAGGACGCCTATTCCCTAGAGCGTATTAAGCGGGGCGCTCAGGTCAAGGTGGTGATGGAGTCTTACAACTCCGACACCGGTGAGATGAAGGAAGTCACCGTTTACAAAAGCGCTCAACGGCCGGGAGGGTCGCGGAGTGGCGATTCTTCTCCTCGGCGTTCGGGCGGTGGTGCGAGTGTGCGGGGGTATGGGCGCACCAATCTGGGCGACTATTTAGACGATCCTTTTGAAGAAGAAGAGCGTGCGCTTGAGGCGCAGCGGCAGCGCGCCAACAGCATCGGTAAAGCCATTGGCTTTGTGATTCTGATCGTTCTCTCGAGTACGGCGCTTTCCGCCGTGCTGACCCTGCTTTTTTCGATGATGGCGCCGCGTTACGGGCTCTATCATCTGATCAGCGGCCTATCGAAAGGGCAGACCCTGGTTGGGGTTTTCGTCTCGCTGTTCGTTGTTTTCGCGCTGGTTTTGTTTTTCGTCTACCGCAACAAGCTCTCGGTGGGGGAGGGGGGGTACGACGATCAGTACGATGTTGACGAAGATGAACCTCCGGCCAAGAAACCCACTGAAAAGAACGAACCTGAAAAAATCGAAATGGATTCCAGTGGGCTGCTTGATGATGGCGGTGATTCGTCGAAAGAGATTGATCCTGGGCTTCCTGAGATCGAAGAAGTGGAAGAGATTGTCGAGGATCTGGAGCCTGAGCCCGAGCCTGAGCCCGAGCCCGATCCCGAACCCGAGCCCGAGCCGGTAGCGCCCGAGGTTGAAGCCGAGCCCGAAGAAGAAAACGCCAGCGGGATGACGGCTGCCGGTGAGATTCAAAAGCTGACCATGGTCAATTTCCTTAAGCTGGGTATCGCGGCAGTTAAGCAGAAATATAGCAAGCTCGATAATATGTCCCGTTTCGGCATCAACCTTTTCATGGCCGGAGCGAGTGAGGAACTGGGGTCGGAGCGCGGTCTGCCGCGACTCGATATATCGATTATTCTTCGCGATACGGTGATGGCGCTCGGCACCAATGTCGCCCAGGCCGAAAGGTTCGCCGATTCGTTTGAGAGCTACCTGATGAACCCCAACTATCTGGACATGGTGGATGAAGGCCGGGCGGCCATGTCCGCCTATCTCGATGGTGATGAAAACGGCCCGGCGAAACTTCTCGAGGCGCTGGATAATTGGCGCAATCCGGCAAGTGACGATAAGGGGGGCAAGGGGCCAATTGCGGTGATGTTCACCGACATCGTGGGCTCGACGGATATGACCGTTACCCTTGGCGACCATGCGGCCCAACACCTGGTCCGAACCCACAATAAAATCGTCCGCTCCGCCTTGACCAACTACTACGGCAAGGAAATCAAGCACACGGGCGATGGGATCATGGCGTCGTTCAACAATGTTGAAAAGGCGGTTGCCGCAGGCATCGATATTCAGCGGCGGATTGATGGCAACAACCGGGCCGCGCCGGATCAGCCGCTACACCTGCGCATTGGCGTTAACTGTGGCGAGGCGATTGCCGAAGACAACGATCTGTTCGGCGTGACGGTTCAGCTTTCAGCAAGGCTTTGTGCGGCCTGCGAAACCGACAAGGTGTTGGTCTCCGAAGCGGTCAAAACGGAAACCGTATCGGCTGGATTCGCCTATATCGACAAAGGGACCCGCAAGATGAAAGGGTTTAAGGACCCGGTCCCGGTTTATGAGGTCGGCTGGCAGCCGGGTGCATCGGTAACTGGCGGAGAGATGCTGCCGCAGACAGTGCCGGAACAGCCCGGTCCTGCGCCTCAAGAACAGGATGCCGGGCCTGGAAATCAGGCGGAAACGACATCGCCTCCGATTTCCCCTGCGCCAGCAACGCCTAAGCAGGCGACGGAAGCCACCGCTTCCTCTGCGTCTCCAGCCAAACCGGCGGTTGACTCAACGACTTAGCGGCAGGGGCTGGGGGACTGGAATTGCACCGCATGAAAAATAGACGGTTGTGCCCTTGGCAGACCGGCATTACTCTGTTCTAATTGCTGAACAAATAACGTCCAGATGTGTGTTCTGACATTTGAGACTTGCCCGACGGAAGGTAGGAGGTTCCAGACAGATGGCCCATAACAGGTACCGCTTGGTGACACGCAGCGATTTCGACGGTTTGGTCTGCGCCGTGTTGCTGAAGGAAATGGACCTTATCGATGATATTGCCTTCGTCCATCCCAAGGACATGCAAGACGGTAAGATTGAAATCTCCAGCCGGGACATCACGACCAACCTGCCCTATGTGCCGGGCGTTCATTTGGCTTTCGATCACCATGCCAGCGAACTGGATCGCCTCGATCATGAGCCGGGCAATCTGGTTATCGATCCCGATGCGCCATCGGCGGCCCGCGTGGTTTACCGCTACTACGGCGGCAAGCAGGAATTCCCGACCATTTCTGATGAGTTGATGGAAGCCGTCGATAAAGGCGACGCGGCCCAGTTCGAAAAGGACGAGGTGATCAACGCTCAGGGTTGGCCGTTACTCAACTTCCTGATGGACGCACGCACCGGGCTCGGTCGATTCAAAGAGTTTCGAATCTCCAACTACCAACTGATGATGGAGCTGATCGATTACTGTCGGAACCATTCCATCGATGAAATTCTCGAACTGCCCGACGTCAAAGAACGGGTCGAGCTTTATCGGAATCAGGAAGAGAAGTTCAAGGAGCAGGTCAAGCGCTGTTCCGTCGTCCACAAGAACTTGGTGGTTCTCGATCTGCGCAACGAAGAGACCATCTTTGCGGGCAACCGCTTCATGATCTATGCGCTCTATCCCGAGTGTAATATTTCCATTCATGTCCTTTGGGGCTTGAAAAAGCAGAACACGGTTTTCGCGACCGGCAAGTCGATTTTCGACCGTTCATCGAAAACCAACGTCGGCGCGCTGATGCTCAAATACGGCGGCGGCGGTCACCACGCAGCAGGGACTTGCCAAGTCGAAAACGACAAGGCCGACGACGTACTGAAAGAGCTGGTCGAAAGAATCAACGCCGACGGCTAAAGCCCTCTGGCGAAAAAACGATGATTAAAGCACCGGCATGGCTCAGGCTATGCCGGTCTTCGTTTGAGTTGACGGGTACCCAATGGCGGCAAAACTGACGGGCAACTTCCTGCAGGATATGCAGAACGCCCAACGGCTCATGAATGATGGGCGGTTGGACGAGGCGGAGAGCCTGTTTGCCAAGATGGCTAAAAAAGCGCCGAAAGACCCCGACGTGCAGAATTTTCTGGGACTGACGCTCCAGCAGCAGGGCAAGCTCCCCAAGGCTAAAATCCACTTCCAGAAAGCCATAAAACTTGCCCCCAAAAGTGCTGGTCTGATGGTCAATATGGGCCTGTTGCTCAAGGCGGAGGGGAAGGCGGGCAAGGCCGAAGAGATGTATCGTAAGGCCCTGGCTCTGTCGCCGGACATGACGATGATTTACGTCAATCTCGGGGTCGTCCTGGCCGAGCAAGGCCGATACGACGAAGCAATCGAGATATACGAAAACGGCCTTTCAAAAGATCCCAGATCTCCGGATTTATCGGTCAATTTGGCTGAAACATTGGCCGATGCGGGGAAAATGGATGCGGCCGAGAAGCGGTTTAAAGGGGCCCTGGAGATTGCGCCTTATTCTCTTAAGGCGTTGGTCGGCTATGGGACATTGTTGAAAAACCTGAAACGGTTCGATGAGGCCGAGGCGCAATTTAAGTCGGCTTTTTCCCTGGCGCCCGACGCCATGGAGGTGCGCAATAATTACGGTGTGATGTTGCAGGCGGCGGGGCGGATCAGTGAAGCGGAAGGGCATTTGGCAGAGGCCGCCCGTTTATCGCCCAATCTCATACAGTCGCAGCTTAATTATATTGCCGCCATCAAAGAGATGGGGCGGGTTGATGAGGCAATAGAAAAATATGAAGAACTGCTGAAATCCGGGGAGAACTCGGAACAGCTGATTTCCAACTATCTTCTGACCCTTAACTACTCCGATCAGCTCAGCGCAGAGGGGATTGCCGAAAGGCATGTGCTCTGGGGGGCAAAAATTGGCCTGGGCAAAAAAGCAAAACGATTTGAAGCCCTTTCAAGAAAGGTGACGAAAACCGGCGCCAGCCTGCGTGTCGGTTACGTTTCCCATGATTTCAGGCGTCACTCTGTCGCCAATTTTATCCGGCCCGTCTTGCGAGGTCACGACCGCATTGATTTTGAAGTTTTCGCCTATTCGACCAATAAAAAGGCCGATGAGGTTACGAATTCTATTAAGGATGCGGTGGACCATTGGGTCGACGCTTCTTCATTGCCGATTGAAGCCCTGCGTGAACGGATCATCAAAGACGGTATCGATATCCTGATCGATCTTGGCGGACAGACCGGGCACAATAAATTGTCGTTGTTCGCCGCCCGGTCGGCCCCTTTGCAGATAACCTGGATCGGTTACCCCAACACGACCGGGGTGCAGGAAATGGACGTTCGGTTGGTCGATGCGCGCACCGACCCTGAAACGCCAAACTACGCTCTGGGGACGGAGGAATTGGTCCGGCTCCCCGAATGTTTTCTCTGCTATGAGCCGACGATGGAGCTGCCGGAGATTGGAGAGCCGCCTTTTAAACGAAACGGCTTTGTGACGTTTGGTTGCTTCAACAATCTTGCGAAAATTCAGGTCGATGCCCTGAAGGCTTGGGGCGGGTTAATGAAACGAGCGCCGGACGCCAGGCTTCTGCTTAAGGGCAAGCAGTTTGTCGACCAAGGCGTTCGGGACCGTGTTTGCCGATTAATGGAAGCCGACCAGTCCGTGCGGGAGCGGGTTGTGTTTCGCGGATATGAGCAAAGCCAGGAAAGTCACCTCGCGGTTTATAACGAAGTGGACATCGCGCTTGATACCTTCCCTTACAACGGCACGACGACCACCTGCGAGGCCATGATAATGGGAGCCCCCGTGGTGACGTTGGCCGGTGACCGGCATGCGGCGCGGGTCGGCCTCAGCCTGCTTTCCGCCATCGGGCTGGAAGCGCTGGTGGCGGAAACCCCGGAGGATTATGTCGCCTGTGCCGCCGACCTTGCCGCCGACCGGGATCGCCTCGCCGGACTAAGGGCTGGCTTGCGAAAAAAGATGGAGACTTCTCCCTTGATGGATGCCGAGGGTTTTGTCGCTCGCTACGAAGAAATCCTGAAAGCGCTTTTCAAGAAAAGTCAGGAAGCCTAAATAAGAGAGCAGCATCAAGAAACGCTCACTGCCAGATACGACGAGATTATGCCTGAGGGTCCTCTCCCACGATACCGCGCCATGCTTGCTTCCGGCGACTTAACCGCCGACCCGGCCCAGGAATTGGCGGCTGAAAAACTGCAAAGCCTTTATCATGCGTTGCAGCGGTTCCAGCCCTCGACCGGTCATCAGGGTTGGCGCGCTCGCTTCGGGCTTTCACGGCCCCAACGTGGCGACCCACCCCAGGGGCTTTATATTTATGGCGACGTCGGGACCGGCAAATCCATGGTGATGGATCTGTTTTTCGATACCGCCCCGGTGGATAAAAAACGGCGGGTCCATTTTCATGCCTTCATGCAGGAGGTCCATAGCCGTCTCAACGATTTTCGCAAGGGCAAGCATAAGGACGATCCGATTCCGCCACTTGCCCGCGCCATCGCCAAAGACGCCTGGCTGCTTTGTTTCGATGAGTTCGTGGTCGACAATATTGCCGATGCGATGATTCTTGGGCGATTGTTCGAGTGTTTGTTCGAAAATGATGTGGTCGTCGTCACCACCTCGAACCGGTATCCCGGCGATCTTTATAAGAACGGCCTTCAGCGCGACCGGTTCCTGCCGTTTATCGAACTGATCAAGAGAAAGCTCGATGTGATGGAGCTGGATGGCGGATTCGATTACCGGATGAATCGGATCAAGGGCGAGGAGGTTTATCTCTGGCCCTTGGGCCCGCAAGCCGATGAATTGATTGAGCGCTGCTTCAATCTATTGCGTGGCGACAGCAAGGCCAAGCCGGATTATCTGATGGTCAAGGGGCGGCGGATCGACTTCCCCTTCGTTGCCGGAGGGGCGGCCCGGACCACGTTCAATGCGCTTTGCGGCGAAGCTTTAGGGCCTGGGGATTATCTCGAAATCGCCGTTCAGTTCCATACGCTTGTTTTGGAGAATATTCCCCGGATGGGGCCGGAAAACCGCGACAAGGCCAAGCGTTTCGTCACCCTGATCGATGCGCTCTATGAGCACAAGGTCAACCTGGTTTGTTCGGCCGAGGTTTCGCCCGACGACCTCTACCCGAAAGGCGATGGCTCCTTCGAGTTTCATCGCACTGTTTCACGACTGAATGAAATGCAGTCGGCCGAGTATCTCTCCCTGCCTCATTTGACGTGACGTAAGTCAAGCCTTGCGGAATCGACTGGTATTACCGATTTTCTCTTGAAACGTAGGGTCTCTGCGGGTTTCAGGGCGAATTTTTGGTGTCTTTGTCCTTGCCCTTGGGGATGATTCGCGCTAGTAACCCCTCCTGACATTTTTGCACTGCGGCAACCGCGCCGTATCGTGGCCGCACTGGCCGTCGGAGAGAAATCTCCATATTCGAGAAATTCAAGGGGAGTTCCCATGGCTCGCAAGAAAATCGCACTCATTGGCGCCGGCAATATCGGCGGCACTCTGGCTCACCTCTGTGCTCTTAAGGAGCTGGGCGACGTCGTCGTTTTCGACATCGCCGAAGGCGTTCCCCAGGGTAAGTCGCTGGACCTCAATCAGTCCGCTCCGATCGACAGCTTCAACTCGCTGCTGACCGGCACCAACGATTACGCCGACCTCAAGGGCGCCGATGTTTGCATCGTGACGGCCGGTGTGCCCCGTAAGCCGGGCATGAGCCGCGACGACCTCATTGAAGTCAACGCCAAGGTGATGAAGTCGGTTGGCGAAGGCATCAAGGCCAACTGCCCCGACGCATTCGTCGTCTGCATCACCAACCCGCTGGACGCCATGGTTTGGGCGCTGCGTGAAGTGGCTGGCCTGCCGCACAATAAAGTCATCGGCATGGCCGGTGTGCTCGATAGCGCGCGCTTCCGCTTCTTCCTGGCTGAAGAGTTCGGCGTGTCGGTCGAAGACGTCAACGCTTTCGTTCTCGGCGGCCATGGCGACACCATGGTGCCGCTGCCCCGTTACTCCGCCGTCGCCGGCATTCCGGTTCCCGACCTGATCAAGATGGGCTGGAGCACGCAGGAAAAAATCGACCAGATCGTTCAGCGCACCCGTGACGGCGGCGCTGAGATCGTCGGCCTGCTGAAAACCGGTTCCGCCTTCTACGCTCCAGCTACCGCTGGCGTTCAGATGGCCGAAGCCTACCTGAAAGACCAGAAGCGCGTTCTGCCTTGCGCCGCCTACTGTAACGGCGAATATGGCGTCGACGGCATGTACGTCGGTGTGCCGGTCCTGATCGGCGCTGGCGGTGTTGAGAAAGTTGTCGAGATTGAGCTGTCCGAAGAGGAAAAAGCCGGTTTCGATAAGTCGGTAAACGCGGTCAAGGGTCTGATCGATATCACCAAGACCATGCTTTAAGGGCCGCGAAGGCGCTTGGAGTTGTAAGTTTCCGGGGGCGTCCCCAGTTAATTCAACGCTCCCGGAGGTCCATTGGACCGAAATTACAAGGTTTTACGGCGGTTCCTTTCCAAAGGGCCGCCGGATGGCCGTTTTTTTAAGAATTGTACCGAACCACATGGAACGGATGAGCGGATGAACATTCACGAGTATCAGGGTAAGCAGCTGATGTCGAAGTACGGCGTCGCTGTCCCGCGCGGTGGTGTAGCATATACCCCCGACGAGGCCGCTAAGGTGGCCGAAGAACTTGGCGGCAATATTTGGGTCGTCAAATCGCAGATTCACGCTGGCGGCCGCGGCGCCGGGCGTTTCAAGAACGGCGATCCCGAAAAGGGCGGCGTTCGTCTGGCCAAGTCGATTGACGAGGTCAAGGAAAACGCCCAGGCCATGCTTGGCGAAATTCTCGTTACCAAGCAGACCGGCCCGGACGGCAAAGAAGTCAAGCGTATCTATATTGAGGAAGGCTGCGACATCGCTCGTGAGCTTTACCTCTCGCTGCTGGTTGACCGCGCCACCTCGCAGGTGACCATCATGGCTTCCACCGAAGGCGGCATGGACATTGAAGACGTGGCCGAGAAGACCCCGGAGAAAATCCTCCTGGTTTCCATCGATCCGGCCACCGGCATCCAGCCGTTCCACGCCCGTAAGATCGCTTTCGGTCTCGGCCTAGAAGGCAAGCAGATCAAGTCCTGCACCAAGTTCGTCATGGGCATGTACGAAGCCTTCACCCAACTCGACGCCTCCATGGTCGAGATCAATCCATTGGTCGTCACCGGCGAAGGCGATGTGATTGCGCTCGACGCCAAGATGAACTTCGACAGCAATGCTCTTTACCGTCACCCGGACGTTGAAGAGTTGCGCGACGAAGACGAAGAAGACCCGGCCGAACTGGAAGCCGCCAAGCACGAGCTCAACTACATCAAACTCGACGGCACCATCGGCTGCATGGTCAACGGCGCAGGCTTGGCCATGGCGACCATGGACATCATCAAGCTCTACGGCGGCGAACCGGCCAACTTCCTCGATGTGGGCGGCGGAGCGACCAAAGAGCGCGTCACCGAAGCCTTCAAGATCATCCTGGGCGATTCCAACGTCGAGGGCATCCTGGTCAACATCTTCGGCGGCATCATGCGTTGCGACGTTATCGCCGAGGGTGTTGTCGCCGCGGCTCGCGAGTTGAGCCTCAACGTTCCGCTGGTCGTTCGTCTTGAGGGCACCAACGTGGAACTGGGCAAGAAGATCATGGCCGAGTCGGGCCTGGCCATCGAGTCCGCCGACAATCTGGCCGACGCCGCCGAGAAGGTGGTCAAAGCCGTGAAGGAGGCGAAATAATGTCTGTTCTCGTCAATAAAAACACCAAGGTGATCTGCCAGGGCTTCACCGGCGCTCAGGGCACCTTCCATTCCGAGCAGGCTATCGCCTACGGCACCAACATGGTTGGCGGCGTGACCCCCGGTAAGGGCGGCACGACCCACCTGGACCTGCCGGTCTTCAATACCGTGGCCGACGCTCGTGAAAAAACCGGCGCCAACGCTTCCGTGATCTACGTGCCGCCGCCCTTCGCTGGCGACGCGATTCTCGAAGCCATCGACGCCGAGATCGAACTGGCCGTCTGCATTACCGAAGGTATTCCGGTGATGGACATGGTTAAGGTCAAGCGCGCGCTGCGCAATTCCAAGACCCGTCTGATCGGCCCCAACTGTCCGGGCATCATCACGCCCGATGAGTGCAAAATCGGTATTATGCCGGGGCACATTCACAAGCGTGGCTCCGTTGGCGTCGTGTCCCGTTCGGGCACGCTGACCTACGAAGCGGTCGCTCAGACCACCGCTGCGGGCCTCGGCCAGTCCACCTGCATCGGCATCGGCGGCGACCCGGTCAACGGCACCAACTTCATCGATTGCCTGGATGCTTTCCTCGGCGACGATGAAACCGAGTCCATTATCATGATCGGCGAAATCGGCGGTTCGGCTGAAGAGGAAGCGGCTGAATTCCTCAAAGCCTCGAAGACCAAAAAGCCGGTTGTCGGTTTCATCGCGGGCGTAACGGCGCCTCCGGGACGTCGCATGGGCCATGCCGGTGCGATCATCGCGGGCGGCAAAGGCGGCGCTGGCGACAAGATCGAAGCGATGAAGAGCGCAGGCATTGCGGTGGCCGATAGCCCCGCTTCGCTCGGCTCGACCATGCTGAAAGTGTTGAAGGGGTAGTAAACCTTTCACATATAAGTAAAATACGGTTTGGGCGCGGCTTTCAGGGAGAGTCGGCCGCGCCCACACCGACGTTAGGACGCATAATCGCCAAAGGGCGCTTTATTTAAAGCGACAGGGAACATGACGGCTGATCTTGATTCGATCCTTTCCGGCAGCAACGCGGATTATGTCGCGGAGTTGTATTCTCGTTTTTTAAACGAGCCCAATTCGGTTGATCCGAGTTGGAAAGACTTCTTTTCCGATCTTCAGGACGAAGGCCGCGCGATTCTCGACGAATTGAGCGGAGCCAGCTGGGCGCCCAATGAAAATGGCGTTATCGGCAGCGGTCCGGACGACATCGGCATCGGGGTTCCCGAAGAAACGCCGCAGGCCCAGGTGATGTCCTTCGTCCCTGCGCCCCAAGCGGTCGCCCAGGCGACGGGTACGGCGGATGTTCGCGCCGCGACCCTCGATTCCATCCGTGCGCTGATGCTGATCCGCAGCTACCGTGTCCGCGGCCATCTGATCGCCCGGTTCGACCCTCTTGGTCTTGAAGGCAACGACCACCACCCGGAACTGGATTATAAGTCCTACGGTTTCAGTGAAAGCGATCTCGACCGGCCGATTTTCATCGACAATGTCTTGGGCCTGGAAACGGCGACGCTTCGCGAAATTCTCGCCGTGTTGAAAGAGACCTATTGCGGCAATATCGGCGTCGAGTTCATGCATATGCAGGACCCGGAAGCCAAGGCATGGGTCCAGCGTCGTATCGAGTCCATTCAGAACCGCACCGAGTTCACCCTTAAAGGCAAGCGCGCTATTCTTGAGCGCCTGACCGAAACCGAGGGTTTTGAGAAGTTTCTGCACGTTAAATATCCGGGCACCAAGCGGTTCGGCCTGGACGGTGGCGAATCGCTTATTCCCGCCATGGAGCAGATCCTCAAGCGCGGCGGTCAGTTGGGCGTCAAGGAAGTGGTGATCGGTATGCCTCACCGGGGCCGCCTGAACATCCTTTCCAACGTCATGCACAAGCCGTTCGTCAATATGTTCTCCGAATTTCAGGGCACCTCGGCCAACCCGGAAGACGTGGAAGGTTCTGGCGACGTCAAATACCACCTGGGCACCTCGGCCGACCGTAACTTCGACGGCAACAATGTCCACCTTTCCCTGACCGCCAACCCGTCGCACCTGGAAGCGGTCAACCCGGTGGTTCTCGGGAAGGTTCGGGCCAAGCAGGTTCAGTATCAGGATATTGAGCGCCGTCAGGTGATGGGCATTCTGATGCACGGCGATGCGGCGTTCGCCGGTCAGGGACTGGTCGCCGAAACTCTCGATCTCTCGGGGCTTAAAGGCTACAAGACGGGCGGCACCATCCACGTCATCGTCAACAACCAGATCGGCTTTACGACCCACCCGAGCTATTCGCGTTCGACGCCTTATCCGACGGATATCGCCAAGGCCATTCAGGCTCCGATCTTCCACGTCAATGGCGACGATCCCGAGGCGGTGGTTCACGTTGCGCGGATCGCCACCGAATTCCGTTGCGAATTCAAGCAGGACGTGGTGATCGATATGTTCTGCTATCGGCGTTATGGGCATAACGAGGGCGACGAGCCCATGTTCACCAACCCGATCATGTATAAGACGATCGCCAAGCATAAGCCGACCCGCGAGCTCTATGCGGCGCGTCTCGAGCAGGAGGGCGTGATTAAGGAAGGCGAAGGCGACGAATTGGTAAAAGCGTTCCAGGCCAAGCTGGAAGGCGACTTCGAGGTGGCTAAAACCTTTAAGCCCAATAAAGCCGACTGGCTGGAGGGCAAGTGGAAAGGTATGGCCCAGCTCTCCGGAGAAGAAGAGTTCCGCGATGAGGCGACCGGTATCTCCAAAGAACTGGTTGAAGAGATTGGCGCGGCCCTGACCACGGTTCCCGACGACTTTACTCTCAACAAAAAAATCGCGCGCCAACTCAAGGCGAAAACCAAGATGATCGAAACCGGCGAGGGTTTCGACTGGGCCATGGGCGAAGCGTTGGCGTTCGGTTCTCTGCTGACCGAAGGGCATTACGTGCGGCTGTCCGGGCAGGACTCGCAGCGCGGCACCTTCTCGCACCGCCATTCGGTGCTGATCGATCAGGAAAACGAAAACCGTTACACGCCACTGAACAATATCAATCCCGATCAGGCCTATTACGAAGTGATCGATAGCCCGCTGATCGAGTTGGCGGTGCTTGGCTTTGAGTACGGTTACACCATGGCCGAGCCCAATGCGCTGGTCATGTGGGAAGCTCAGTTCGGCGATTTCGCCAACTGTGCGCATATGATGGTCGATCAGTTTATCTCGTCGGGCGAAACCAAGTGGCTGCGGTTCTCCGGTCTGGTCATGCTCCTGCCGCACGGCATGGAAGGTCAGGGCCCGGAACACTCTTCGGCCCGTCTCGAGCGTTATCTTCAGGGCTGCGCCGAGGACAACATGCAGGTGGTTAATTTAACGACGCCCTCCAACTACTTCCATGCGCTTCGCCGTCAGGTGAAACGCAACTACCGCAAGCCGCTGATCGTCATGTCGCCTAAGTCGTTGTTGCGCCATAAGCTCTGCGTCAGCAACCGCGAAGACTTCCTTGAGGGCAGCACGTTCAAGCGGGTGATTACGGAAATCGACCCCTTGAAGGACGATGGCGACATCAAGCGTCTGGTGCTCTGTTCGGGCAAGGTCTACTACGATTTGCTGCAGAAGCGCCGCGAAGAGGGTATCGACGACATCGCTATCGTGCGGGTCGAGCAGATCTATCCCTGGCCTAAGCAAAAGATCATGGATCAAATCCGGCGTTATCCCAACGCTGAGGTGGTCTGGTGCCAGGAAGAGTCGGCCAACCAAGGCGCTTGGTTGTTTGCCAAAATCCGGCTCGACTACATCCTGGAAGATTTGGGACGCAGGCAGAGTGTCGGATATGCGGGCCGCAAGGCTTCCGCCGCTCCGGCGACCGGTTTGAACAAGAAACATGTGGCCGAACAGGAAACGTTGGTCGAGCAGGCGCTCGAATGGAGATTCGAATCTCTGCCGCGTCCGTTCAGTCGGCCGACAGAATTGAGCAAAAACATCTAACCGTTGGGCGAGGAAATCATGGCAACGGAAATCAAGGTACCCACCCTAGGCGAATCAGTGTCGGAAGCGACAGTTTCCAAGTGGTTCAAGGCGGTCGGCGAAGCGGTCGCTCTCGATGAGCCCCTGGTAGAGTTGGAAACCGACAAAGTGACGGTGGAAGTCAACGCCACCGCAGCCGGTGTCCTCGTCGAGATCGTTGCCGCAGAAGGCGACGACGTGGAGGTCGATCAGCTTCTTGGCTCCATTGAGGAAGGTGCGACCGCAACGGCGGCTCCGGCAACTCCGGCCCCGGCCAAAGAAAAACCGGCCCCAGCTCCGGCGGCGGCTCCGGCCCCTGCGCCCGCTCCTGCCGCGGCTCCCGCAGCGGCCCCGGCCTTGTCTCCGGCGGTGCGAAAGCTGGTCGAAGAAAACAACCTGAACCCCAACGCCATCATCGGCACCGGCAAAGACGGTCGTCTGACTAAGGGCGATGTGCTTGAGGCCATTAACAGTGGCACGGCCGCCAAGGCCGCAGCTCCGGCTGCTGCTCCAGCTCCAGCCGCCGCAGCTCCCGCCGCTGCTGCTCCCGCAGTTGCGCCGGGCGCTCAGTTCCCGCCGCGTCCGACCGGACCGCGTGAAGAACGGGTCAAGATGACGCGGCTGCGCCAGCGCATTGCTCAGCGCCTCAAAGACGCCCAGAACACGGCGGCCATGCTGACCACGTTCAATGAAGTCGACATGACCAACGTGATGGATCTGCGTAAAGCTTACAAAGACGGCTTCGAGAAGAAACACGGCATCAAGCTCGGCTTCATGTCCTTCTTCACCAAAGCCTGCATCACGGCGCTGCGTGAGTTCCCGGCGGTCAATGCCGAGATCGACGGCGCCGACATTATCTATAAGAACTTCTACGACATCGGCGTCGCCGTCGGCACGCCCAACGGTCTGGTGGTTCCGGTGGTCCGCGACGCCGACGCTATGAGCTTCGCCCAACTTGAAGGCGCCATTGCCGACTTCGGTCGCAAAGCCCGCGACGGCAAGCTCTCGGTCGAGGAAATGACTGGCGGCACCTTTACCATCTCCAATGGTGGCGTTTACGGTTCGCTGATGTCGACCCCGATCCTCAACGCGCCGCAGTCGGCCATCTTGGGAATGCATAAGACCCAGATGCGTCCCATGGTCATGCCGGACGGTTCCATTGAGGCCCGCCCGATGATGTATCTGGCGCTCAGCTACGATCACCGGATCATCGACGGCAAGGAAGCGGTTTCCTTCCTCGTCCGGGTCAAGGAATGCATCGAAGATCCCCAGCGGATCATGCTCGACGCCTAATAATTGAAGAAGGGCCGGGCGTCAGGTGCGACCGGCCCTTAACTGTTTTTGAGCTAGGGCTGCAAGGCGGCCCCGCGAGTTAATACGAGCGAGCCCAGCCCGGAGGGCGACCGGCAATTGAGGTCCCCCTGCGGAGCGAAGCGAGCGAAATTAGAGGACCCAAACCCATGTCCGAGAAATCCTATGATCTGATTGTTGTCGGTGGTGGTCCCGGCGGTTATGTCTGCGCCATCCGCGCCGCCCAACTGGGTATGAGTGTGGCTTGCGTCGAAAAGCGCGGCAAGCTGGGCGGCACCTGCCTCAATGTGGGCTGTATTCCTTCCAAAGCGCTGCTGCAGTCGTCTCATCACTACGAAGCGGCGGCCCATGAGTTCGCCGAGCACGGTATTTCGACCGGCAAGCTGGCCATCGACGTCAAGAAGATGCTGGCCCGCAAAAACGAAGTGGTTGAGCAATTGACCGGCGGCATCGAATTTCTGTTTAAGAAAAACAAGGTCGACTACATTCTTGGCGCGGGCAAAATCACCGGCGTCGACGAAGTCACCGTGACGTCGCTTAAGGGCAAGAAAAAAGAGATATTGAAAGCCGAAAACATCGTAATCGCCACCGGCTCCGATGTGGCTCCGCTGCCCGGCGTCGAGATCGATGAGAAGCAGATCGTTTCTTCGACTGGCGCACTCGACCTGCCGAAGGTGCCGAAAGAAATGGTTGTCGTCGGCGGCGGCGTGATCGGCCTGGAACTGGGTTCGGTCTGGCGGCGTTTGGGTGCGAAAGTCACCGTGGTCGAATTCATGGACACCATCCTGCCCGGCATGGATGGCGAGGTCTGCAAGAAGATGCTGGCGTCGCTCAAGAAACAGGGCATGGAATTCAAGCTCGGCCATAAAGTGACCGGGGCGAAGAAAACCAAAACCGCGGTCACCCTCACCGTCGAGCCGAAAGACGGCGGCGCTGCCGAACAGGTGAAGGCCGAAGTGGTTCTGGTCTCCATCGGGCGTCGTCCTTACACGGCCAATCTGGGCCTCGAAAAGGTCGGTGTCGAGATGGACGAGCGCGGTTTCATCAAGGTCGACCACGACCTGCAGACCAACGTTCCCGGCATCTTCGCCATCGGCGACGTGATCGGCGGCATGATGCTCGCCCACAAGGCCGAAGAAGAAGGTGTGGCCGTGGCCGAAGCGATTGCCGGTCAGTCGGCCCATGTCAATTACGACGCCATTCCGGGCGTGGTCTATACGGCCCCCGAAGTCGGCGTGGTCGGTAAGTCCGAGGAAAGCCTTAAGAAAGCGGGTATCGCCTACAAGTCGGGCAAGTTCCTTTTCTCGGCCAACTCGCGCGCCAAGGCGACCGGCGAGACGGAAGGCTTCGTTAAAATTTTGGCCGATAAGGAAACCGACAAGCTGCTCGGTTGCCACATCATGGGACCGCTGGCCGGCGATCTGGTGATGGAAGCCGCGATCATCATGGAATTCGGCGGATCGGCCGAAGACCTGGCCCGTGTTTGCCATGCCCACCCAGGCTACGGCGAGGCAGTCAAGGAAGCCGCTATGGCGACGGATAAGTGGAGCATTCATAGCTAAGCGTGGTGTACCCCACCTAACCTCCCCTAAGAGGGGAAGGACTCCGAAATCACTCTCTCCCTTCTAGGGGGAGTTGGAGGGGGTGCGGAGGACGGAATTCTTCAGGGAACCCGATAACGTGAGTTTTCGGGGAGGAAGGACGGAGCCCACCGTTTTACGGTGCGGCTCTGTTTCCGTTTTGGAAACGGTTAGTTTCAAGTTGCCTGGATTGTTTCTGGGTTCTTTAGGCACGACATTGTCTCCAACAGATCAACGCATAGATTTTTGGAGAAAATTCCATGACCCGACTGCTTGTTATCGATTCCAGCCCGATGGGCGACAATTCCGTGTCCAAGCGCTTGACGGCGACCTTTACCCAAGCCTGGATCAAGGCCAACCCGAACGGTGAAGTATTGAAGCGCGACGTGGCTGAGATGAAGCTGCCTCATTTGGACGGTGAAAAGCTCGGCGCTTTCTTCACCCCGGCCGACCAGCGGAGCGAAGATCAGAAGGCCCTGGCCGCCACGTCCGAAGAACTGATTGCCGAGTTGAAGTCGGCCGATGCCGTGGTGTTCGGTGTGCCGATGCATAACTTCGGCATTCCCTCGACCCTTAAGACCTATATCGACCATGTGGCGCGGGCCGGTGAGACTTTTCGTTACACGGAAAACGGTCCGGTCGGCTTACTCGAAGGGAAGAAGGCATATCTTCTGGCGGCGCGCGGCGGCGACTATTCGGCAGACTCGCCCGCCGCAGCGATGGATTTTGCCGTCCCTTATATGAAAACCGTGCTCGGCTTTATTGGCATTGCCGATGTGACCAGCGTTGAAGCCAACGGGCTCGCCATGGGTGAAGACCTCGCCGCTAAAGCCGTCGCCGGAGCGAAATCGGAAGTCGAGCGGATTGCTGCTTGATTCACTGAATCTCAAGACTCCGCAGTTAGACTTGGTAAAATGGATATCCAAGCCGACAGCAGCAACAAAGCGCAGGCCTCTGCCCAGGAAAGGGCAGAGGCCCGGCCATCCAAGGACCCGGAAAAAGGGTCCGCCGCCGTGGTCGTCCAAAAGACCACGGTCAGTGTTTCCGTCTCCCTTTCGGTCTTCGCCCAGGCTGGGTTCACTGGTGTTGCCAATGATCCGTTGGTTGAAAAGCTGGCGAAAGGACACGAGGAAATCCTCGCCCAGGCCAAGGACCTTGAAAACCAGCTTATCGAAAACAAAGGTCGGCTGGCGCAAGGCCAACTGGAGATGATCGAGAAGTTGCTCGATGCCTACCTTTTCATTTCCCGGCTTGCCGGGGGGCAAGGCAACAAGAAGGCGGTCGGTATTTTAGCCAAACAAGCTGAGCGTCTGATGTCTCTCGCCCCCGATGCGGCAAAAAACGCTCAAGCAGGGCTGGAAGTGGAAGACCAGCCTTCCCCAAAAGCTTTTGCGGCGTTGAAGGAGTTGACCCAACGGGTCGCCATGAAGGCCGATCTTTTGGCTTTCGCCATCGAACTGGCCGACGGCGAAAGCGCCGACGGCCTCAAGCGCCATGCGGGTGCGTTACGTGGCGCCGTTACCCTGCAGGCCGAGGTTTCCATTTCGGCCTCGCTAACCGTTGAAACGACCAGCGTTTCAATTTCCGCTTAAAGCTTTTTCGCTCTTGGGTGCGCCTTGTCGTAGACCTCGGTGAGTCGTGTTGCGTCGACCTCGGTGTAGCGCTGGGTGGTCGAAAGGGATGCGTGGCCGAGCAGTTCCTGAATGGTTCTGAGATCGCCGCCGCCCGCCAGCAGGTGGGTGGCGAAGCTGTGGCGAAGGGCATGGGGCGTCGCCGATTCGGGCAGGCCGAGCAGCCGCCGCAGCTTCTGCATCTGGCGCTGGACCACCCTGGATGTCAGGCGCTTGCCACGCGCTCCGACAAACAATGGGTCCTCGGCCTTTAAGGGGAAAGGGCAGGCTTCCAGATAGGCTTCGATGGCCTCGCTGACAATCGGCAGGACGGGAACCACGCGTTGCTTGTTGCCCTTGCCGGTGATGACCAGGGTCGCGGCGGCGCTCCGCGGTTTGTCTTTTCGGTTGAGGTCGAGCGCTTCACTGACTCGCAGGCCGCAGCCGTAAAGCAGGGTCAATAGGGCGGCGTCCCGTTGGGCCATCCAGCCAAGTCCCCGTTTTTCGAACCACTCGGTCCCGCTGAGGTCGCCGATGGCCTGCAGGGCTTCGCTGGCTTCTCCCGCATCCAGGGCCTTGGGGATTGAACGAGGCAGCTTGGGCGTGCGGATGGCCTGGATTGAGGCGTTATGGGCCAAACCGCGTTTGTCGAGAAACCGGAAAAGACTGCGCAGGGTCGACATGGCCCGCGCGGTTGAGCTTTTCGCCAGGCCTTTGTTGCTGCGTTGAGCGAGGTAGCTGCGGAAATCGGCCGGGGTGAGGGCGGCCAAATCTTCAAGGCCGGGCGCATAACCGATGTGCCCCGTGACGAATCGCAAAAAGGACTCAAGATCGCGGCGGTAGGCCGCCAGGGTGTTTTCCGATGCGCGCTTTTCATCGGCCAGCCAACGCCGCCAGCCTTCGAGCGCGGCGGCCAGCGCCGGTTCGATCTCCGGGGCTGAGGTTTCTATGCGCCCGGTTCCAGCCATGAGTGAAGCCGTTGTTCGACGACGCGCGCCAGGAAGGTCAGCAGTTCGGTGCCCTGGCCCGGATGGAAAGTGCCGTGGCTGCGCGAACCGAGCGCTAAAATGCCCGAGGGCAGAACGCTGCCGCCGTTCAATCGAGCGATAGCGGCCGAGCGGACCAGCCCGGCCCCTTCGCCGAACAGGGTGCCGTCGTCGGAGGCGTCGTGGGTCAGCATGATATCGTGATCGTCGCCCAGGTAATGATCGACGGTTCCTTCGCTCAAATCCCTGATTTCGGAAATCGCCAGTTCGGGAAGGGCCTGGGCGGAGGGCTCCATGCAGAGGGAAACCACGTCGAGATCGAGAATCAGCGGCAGACTGTCTTTAACGGTCCGGGCCATTTCGGTGACGTCTCTTGCCGCCAGGATGGTCAGCACGGCCTGATGGGTGCGGCCCTGGACGGAAAGGTTAGTCCGGCTGGTGACGATCAATTCGTTGGAGACGGTCCTCAGATGCTCGATTTCACCGCGCAGTTTATCGGTCATGAAACGCTGCATATCGACCACACCATCGCCGCTCCAGCGGGCCGGAGCCTCCAGTTCGGATAAAACTTCCGAATGGCGGGCGAGAAAATCCGGATTCTCCCGCAAATAGGCGGTTACCGTTTCGTCATTCACGGCCGGATTGGCCGCCGCTTTGAGCTTGCTGTCGCTGGTCATTCCCACTTTTCCCAGTGAATCCCCGAGGTTTGCTTACTATGCGAGGCCAAGTCCTAAAATGCCCTTAATCGCTCTTGGAGAAGTCTTGTCGACTCCAGTAAGGTCGGGGCATGTCTCAACTATTCGAAACATCGCCTGAACGGGTCGCCGTTTTGCTGCCCCTGCCGCTTTCCGGGGCCTTCGACTATCTGGCGCCCGAAGGATTGCAGCTTGAGGAAGGCGATTTTGTCGAGGTGCCGTTTGGCAAGCGCACTCTGTCGGGTGTCGTCTGGCGGCTCGGCGGTGAAGGGACGATGGAGACGGCCAAACTCAAAACCGTTCTACGCAAACATGAGGCGGCTCCTTTGTCGGTTGAGGCGCGCCGGTTCATCGAGTGGATCGCCCGCTATACGGTAACGCCGCCGGGACCGGTTTTGAAAATGTCGATGAGCGTTCCCGCCGCTCTCGATCCGCCCGCGCCCAAGACTGCTTATATAAAAGGTGAGCCGCCCGAGGGACTGCGGATCACTCCAGCCCGTCAGCGAGTGCTTGCTTTGGCCGAAGAAGGCCCGCCGCGCCTGGGAGCCGAACTGGCCAGGGAGGCCGGGGTAACCGCTTCGGTGGTCAAGGGGCTCTATGAGGCCGGGGCGCTCAAGGCGGTAAGTATGGCAGTCGATTCGCCTATGCCTGCGCCGGACCCGGAGGCTGCAGGCCCGGACCTGTCGGCCGAACAGGAAACGGCTGCGGCGACGTTGCAAGATCAGGTGCAAAAAGGGGAGTTTGTCGCGACTTTGCTCGATGGGGTGCCCGGCTCGGGTAAGACCGAGGTTTATTTCGAGGCGGTGGCTGAAGCCCTGCGGCGTGGCAAACAGGTTTTGGTCCTGCTGCCCGAGATCGCCCTTTCCGCCCAGTGGTACGGGCGATTCGCCGCCCGGTTTGGGGCCGAGCCGGTGGAATGGCATTCCGACCTTTCGAACAGCCAGCGGCGAGCCAACTGGCGGGCCGTGGCCGAAGGGCGGGCTAAAGTGGTGGTTGGGGCGCGCTCTGCCCTGATGCTGCCCTATCCCGACCTGGGGCTGATCGTCGTCGACGAAGAACATGACGCGGCCTTTAAACAAGAGGATGGCGTGATCTATAACGCCCGCGACATGGCCGTGGTGCGGGCCAGCCTCGGTGCGTTCCCGGTGATTTTGGCTTCTGCTACGCCGTCTTTGGAAACTGTCGCCAATGCCGAGACCGGGCGCTACCGGCGCTGCCATTTGCCGGAGCGCCATGCGGGGGCTTTGTTGCCCGAGGTCACCGCCATCGATCTGCGCAGCGATCCGCCGCCGCGCGGCAACTGGCTCGCCCCGCCGCTCCGCGACGCCATCGCCCAAACTTTGGCCGCCGGTGAGCAGACGCTGCTCTATCTCAACCGCCGGGGCTATGCCCCCCTGACGCTCTGCCGCAAATGCGGGTTCCGCCTGCAATGTCCACGCTGTACGGCTTGGCTGGTCGAGCACCGTGGGCAGGGGCGTCTGCAATGTCATCACTGCGGTTATAACGTACGCACTCCCGAGGCCTGCCCCGAATGCGAATCGGAAGGAACGCTGACGCCCTGCGGTCCCGGTGTCGAGCGGTTGGCCGAAGAAGTCGCCGAACTTTACCCCGATGCGCGGGTTCTGGTCGCGGCCAGCGACACCATCACCGGTCCCGTGGCGGCGGCTGAAATGGTCCGGTCCATCGAAGACCATGAGGTCGATCTGGTGATCGGCACCCAGATGGTCGCCAAGGGCTATCACTTTCCCATGCTGACCCTGGTCGGTGTGGTCGATGCGGATCTGGGGCTTGAGGGTGGCGATCTGCGCGCCGCCGAGCGAACCTATCAGTTGCTCTATCAGGTGGCCGGTCGGGCCGGACGGGAGGGACGACCGGGGCGGGTGGTCTTGCAAACCTATATGCCCGATCATCCGGTGATGGCGGCGATGGTATCGGGCGACCGGGACCGATTCTTGGAAACCGAATCGGCGGCGCGCCGCGATTCGGGGATGCCGCCGTTTGGCCGTTTGGTGGCATTAGTCGTTTCAGGGCCTAAAGATCATGAAGTTGAAGAAGCTTGCCGCGCCTTAAGCCGAACCCGGCCCGATGGGGTGGAGGGCGTTCTGGTGCTCGGCCCCGCGCCGGCGCCTCTGGCTATTCTCAGAGGACGACACCGCAAACGCTTTCTCATCAAGGCGCGCCGCGAAACCAACATTCAGGCGCTGGTCCAGCATTGGGTGGAGGGAACGCAAATCCCCAATAGCGTCCGAGTGCAGATCGACGTAGACCCTTATAGTTTCATGTGATTTTTGCATCCGCTCAAGGCGCTTCCAAATAACACCCATTTTGCGGGTTATTCAGGGTAAATTGGTATGACCTTTGATGGGGGTAAAACCCTAGGAAAACCGGGGGTTTCAGAATAGCTGTTGCAAGTGCGAGAAGGGCCCTTGCGCGGCCCCATCTAGTGTGCTAGATAAACGGCGCTTCTCGCGGAGGGGGGACCTTCAGCGAAGAAGATTTTTGTTTTTTTTCAGTGCGTTACGAAGTTATTTGACTTCGCTTCGGGTACTTTCGAGGACTTTCTCAGGTGTCATCCGAAATTACAGCTGCTTCCGGGCTCGCCGGCCGTTACGCTACCGCCCTTCTCGAACTCGCCGAGGGAGAGAAGGCCGTTGACGTGGTCGCCGATGACCTGAAGGGCCTTCAGGCCATGATTGAAGAGAGTGAAGATCTGACCCGGTTGCTCCGGTCTCCGGTCATCACCCGCGCCGATCAGCTGAAGGCCATTTCCGCCGTTATGGATAAAGCCGGTATGAACGCTCTTACTAAGAAGTTCATCGGTGTTATCGCCAACAACAGGCGTTTGTTCGCCCTGGCGTCCATTATTAAGGCGTATCTCGCCATTCTCTCCCAGCGCCGCGGTGAAGTGACCGCCGTTGTTACTTCCGCCACCGAGCTTAGCGATAAGCAGGTGAAGGATCTGGGGGCGTCTTTGAAGAAAATAACCGGCAGCGACGTGGCGGTGCAAACCGCCGTCGATCCGGACCTGCTTGGCGGCCTTGTCGTCAAAGTGGGTTCGCAAATGTTCGACAGTTCGCTGCGTACTAAATTGCAACACTTAAGTCTGGCCATGAAGGGGGTTGCGTGATGGAAATCCGCGCCGCGGAGATCTCCTCGATTCTGAAGGAGCAGATCGCTAATTTCGGTACTGAAGCCGAAGTTGCCGAAGTAGGACAGGTTCTGTCCGTTGGTGATGGTATCGCTCGTGTCCACGGTCTGGATAAAGTCCAGGCCGGTGAGATGGTTGAATTCCCCGGTGGGATTAAGGGCATGGCCCTCAACCTTGAGAGCGACAACGTCGGTATCGTTATTTTCGGCGATGACCGGACCATTAAGGAAGGCGACGTCGTCAAGCGTACCGGCGATATCGTGGATGTTCCTGTCGGCCCGTCGCTGCTCGGTCGCGTTGTTGACGCGCTCGGCAACCCGATCGACGGTAAAGGCCCGATCAAATCCGACAAGCGCCAGCTTGTTGAGGTTAAGGCTCCGGGCATCATTCCGCGGAAATCGGTTCACGAGCCGATGCAGACCGGCATTAAGGCTATCGACAGCCTGATCCCCGTCGGGCGCGGCCAGCGTGAGCTGATCATCGGTGACCGTCAGACCGGTAAAACGGCTGTGATCATGGATACGATCCTCAACCAGAAAGCCATCAACGACGCCGCCAAGGACGACAGCGAGAAGCTGTTCTGTGTCTATGTCGCCGTCGGTCAGAAGCGCTCCACCGTCGCCCAGATCGTTAAGACCCTGGAAGACTACGGCGCACTGGAATACTCGGTGGTCGTCGCCGCTACCGCTTCGGAGCCCGCTCCGCTGCAGTTCCTGGCCCCCTACACGGGTTGCGCCATCGGCGAATACTTCCGCGACAACGGCCAGCACGCCGTTATCTTCTACGATGACCTTTCCAAACAGGCCGTCGCCTATCGTCAGATGTCCCTGCTGCTTCGTCGTCCGCCGGGACGTGAAGCTTACCCGGGTGACGTTTTCTACCTGCACTCCCGTCTGCTGGAGCGTGCGGCGAAGATGAACGACGAAATGGGCGCTGGTTCTCTGACCGCTCTGCCGGTTATTGAAACCCAGGCCGGTGACGTTTCCGCTTACATTCCGACCAACGTGATTTCCATCACCGACGGTCAGATCTTCTTGGAAACGGAACTCTTCTACAAAGGCATCCGTCCTGCGGTGAACGTCGGTCTGTCGGTTTCCCGTGTGGGTTCGGCTGCGCAGATCAAAGCCATGAAGCAGGTTGCCGGTACCATTAAGCTGGAACTGGCCCAGTATCGTGAAATGGCCGCCTTTGCGCAGTTCGCTTCCGATCTGGACGCTTCCACCCAGGCCCTTCTGGCCCGTGGCGCGCGTTTG
>CBDUMN010000017.1:0-47696 GCA_965368335.1 uncultured Rhodospirillales bacterium | reverse complement strand
CTCGCCCAGACTGACGCCGCCCGAGGTGATTAAAACGTCGTGGTTGGCCGCCGCATCGTCGAGCGCTCCGCGGATGGCGGGCAACTGGTCGGGCAGGATGCCGAGATCGGTCACATCGCAGCCCAGGCCTTTCAGTTGGGTCATCAGGATATAGCGGTTTGAATCGTAGATGCCGCCCGCCGGGAGCGTTGCGCCGGGATCGCGCACTTCGTCGCCGGTCGAGAAAACAGCGACCCGCAGCTTCTTGTAGACCGGCAACGTCCGATAGCCCACCGATGCGGCCAGACCGATTTCCTGAGGCCGCAATTGGCTGCCTTTTTCAATGATTGCTGCGCCCTGGCTCACGTCTTCGCCCGCCTTGCGGCGGTTTGCCCCCTTTTTGACGCCCGGCTTAATGGTCACCTTGCCGTCTTCTTCGATGGTGTCTTCCTGCATGATCACCGTATCGGCGGCCTCGGGCATGGGGGCGCCGGTGAAGATGCGCAGGGCTTCTCCCCGTTCGGCGGCGCGCTCGAAGGGATGGCCTGCGGCGATGCGTCCATTGACCGGCAGGATCGTTGGATTGTCCGGGTCGAGATCGGCGTGGAATACCGCATAGCCGTCGACGGCCGAATTGTCGTGGGGCGGCACGTTCATCGGCGAGACCAGATCTTCGGCCAAAACGCGGGAAAGGCTGTTTTTTAGAGGGACCTGCTCGGTTGCGACGGAAACCGAAACGACCTCGGCCAGACGCTTCAGAGCTTCGGCCAGGGGCATCATTTTTTCAGCCGCCTGAAAGCAGCAGTCCGTAGCTTGGGATTCAGCCATGGCTTTCCTTTACCTTGGGCAGATTGCAAAAGTCCAAAATGAAATCGGCGACGGTCGAAACGTCGTTGAGGTCGAGCACCGGCACCGTCATGGGCGGCATTTTCTCATCGGTGGCGATGGCGACCACAGTCTCGTCTTCTTTGCTCCAAAGAGTCTTGCCGATAGAGGGGCGGAAGACTTCCATTTTGGAGTGTTTGTAGCTTTTGAAGCCTTCGATCAACAGGATATCCACCGGGGACATCACCTCGATCATCTCTTCCATCGGCGGTTCCGGTTCTTCGCGCAGCTCGTGCATGAGGGCCCAGCGGCGTTCGGAAACCACCATCACTTCGGTCGCCCCGGCCTTGCGGTGCTCAAAAGAGTCCTTGCCCGGTTTGTCGATATCGAACTTGTGGTGGGTGTGTTTCATGGTCGAGACGGTCCAGCCCCGGCTGGTCAACTCAGGGAGCAACTTTTTGATCAGCGTCGTCTTGCCGCTACCGCTCCATCCTACCAAACCGAAAACCTTCATTTGCGTCGTTCCGTACTCTTCCAAGTTTAGGGTCAGATTAATGAGTCCTGACCCTAAGATTATTGGGCGTCTTGTTCGTTGATATGCTTTAACCCCGCCCGCAGATAGTCGTAGCCGGTAAACAGGGTCAGGGCGGCGGCCAACCAGATGCCGATATAGCCGATCTGGGTGGTCGAAAGCGGCCCGAAGTCGGGACCGGCGGGGCCGACCAGCAGAAATCCAAGCGCCAGCATTTGGATGGTGGTTTTCCATTTGGCGAGCAGGGATACCGGGACGCGGACTTTTACGTCGGCGAGGAACTCGCGCAGGCCCGAAACAGCGATTTCACGACATAGGATGACCACGCCGGGTAGAATATGCACCCCGTCCATCGGACCGAACCCGGCCAGCAGAATGAGACAGGCGGCAATCAGCAGTTTATCGGCGATGGGATCGAGAAACTGTCCGAGAGCCGATTGCTGATTCCAGGCGCGGGCCAGATATCCGTCGAAAAAGTCGGTGATGCAGGCGTAAGTATAGACTCCGAAGGCCGCCCAGTTGCCGTAAGGAAAAGGCAAAAAGAACAGGCCGACGACAATTGGCACTGCGGCGATCCGCGAGATCGTCAAAATATTCGGTAAAGTATAATACATACGCCCTCAGGCCCCTTTAGGGTCCAAACTCATTCAAATGATCCTTTTGGCGTGAGCGGGTTTCTTTCCTGTTAGGCGCGGGACCTGCAGTGATGCCGGCGCATCACAAGGGGGGCGCAACGCAGCAGGGGAGGAAACCGCCCTCGTCCCAAAGGGATTTGGAGAGAATAGCGCAGGCCAGCATCGAGGACTTTCACCAATGAACCACATTGCTTTCAAGTCCTCTCCTTGTCCTGCGCTATTCTTTCCAAACCAAAAGGATCATTTGGGTGAGTTTGGACCCTAAGTCGGCGCATTCTAGAGCATATTGCGCGCAAGGAAAGGCTTCCCTAGTCAAGAATTGGGGAAAAATCGACTATTTCTGATCGTGGAAAAAATCATAGATGGTTTTTGCCATGGTCCGGCTGATTCCATCGACCGATTCCAGGTCGGCTAAACCGGCCCCGGCGACTCCGTCGGCCGAGCCGAAACGGTTGAGCAAGGCGCGTTTTCTTTTGCCGCCGATACCCGGCACGTCGTCCAGTTGCGACCTTTTCAAGCCTTTGGAACGTTTGGCCCGGTGGGTGCCGATGGCGAAACGGTGGGCTTCGTCGCGTAGACGCTGGAGGAAGTAAAGCACCGGATCGTCTTTGCTCAGTCGGATAGGCGCATCCTTGCCCGGCAGATAGAGTTTTTCTTCACCCGCGTTGCGGTCGGGGCCTTTGGCGATGCCGACCAGCGGGACGTCTTCGACACCTAATTCTTCGAAGACGTCAAGGGCGATGCCGAGTTGTCCTCGGCCGCCGTCGATCAGCACCAGATCGGGCCAGCTATTGTCGGCCCGGTCGGGGTTTTCCTTCAAGGCGCGGGAAAATCTTCGGGTCAGCACCTCGCGGGCCATGGCGTAGTCGTCACCGGGAGCGATTTCGCCTTTGATGTTGAATTTGCGGTATTGGTTTTTGGTGAACCCTTCCGGTCCCGCGACAATCATTGCGCCCACCGCGTTGGTGCCCGAGACATGGCTGTTGTCGTAAACCTCAATGCGCTCAGGCGGGCCTTCCAGGTTGAGGATCGTCGCTAGATTTTCGAGAAGGCGGCGTTGCGAGGCGCTTTCGGCCATGCGCCGGGCGAGCGCCGATTTGGCGTTGACGGCGGCTTGATCGACCAGCGCGCGTTTGTCGCCCCGTTGTGGGGTCAAAACCGATACCTTCTGTCCGGCCCGCACCGCCAGCGCTTCTTCCAAGACCTCACGGCCAGGGACCGTATGGTTGAGCAGCAGGGTCTTGGGTGGCGGCTTGTTGGCGTAAAATTGGCCGATGAAGGCTTCGATGACCTCGCCGGTTTCAGCATCTTTCGCCTGGCTTGGGAAGTAGGCCCGGTTGCCGAAATTGCCGCCGTTGCGATAGAAAAACACCTGAATGCAGGTTTGTCCGCCTTCGCGATGGGCGGCGATAACGTCGGCGTCGCCCAGTTTGACCAGATAGACGTCCTGGCGTTCGCTGACCCGCGCCATGGCCCGAATGCGGTCGCGGTATTGGGCGGCCTCTTCATATTCCATGGCGTCGCTGGCGGCCTGCATCTTCGCCGCCAAGTCGTCCATGATGTGACGGCTTTTGCCGCGCAGAAAATCCCGCGCCTGATCGACCAGGGCGCGGTAGTCGTCCTGCTCGATCTTTCCTGCAATACAGGGAGCGCTGCATCGCTTGATTTGATAGAGCAGGCAAGGTCGGGTCCGGCCGGCAAAAACCGAGTCCGAACAGGTGCGCAAGAGGAAGGCCTGTTGGAGAATGTCGAGAGTCTGATTGACCGCCCAGGCCGAGGCGAAGGGACCGAAAAATTCGTCTTCCTTCGGTTGCGCTCCCCGATGCTTCAGAACGCGGGGATAGTCGTGCCCGGCGGTGATGCGGATAAAGGGGAAGGACTTATCGTCGCGCAGAAGAATGTTATAGCGGGGTTCGAGTTTTTTGATCAGGTTGGCTTCAAGCAGAAGCGCCTCGGCTTCCGTGTGGGTTTCGATGAACTCCATGGAGGCGGTTTGGGCGATCATCCGTAAAATCCGGATGCTCTGGCGCTGCGGATTGGTGTAGCTCGTCACCCGGCGTTTGAGATTTTTCGCCTTGCCCACATAGAGCGCGTCGCCCGCTTCGTTGAGCATGCGATAGACCCCCGGCACGCCGGGGAGGCGTTTTACATAAGAACGGATCACCGAAAGCCCTTTTTCCAAAGGGGCTTGGGTTATGCCTTCCGCCGGTTTCTGGTCTCGCTTAGACACGCCGATCCAACCAAATTTCTAAAAAATCCAAGTCTTTCTCTAACCCAAGGGGTGAGGGATTTATGACATGGTAGAGAGCAAGAGCCAACTATCCACGATTCATGTGGATAACTCTGTAGATAACCCCGAGAACCCGGCCAAAAGGCCCGGAGGACTGCGGACTTCTTCTATTTGCATAAAAAATGGGCAAATTTATAATTAATTGATTTATATAGTTTTTTTGAAGTCAAGAAAGATGTTCGCAATTTTCTGCGTTTTGTTTCTTAACTTGACGCCCCGCCTTGGTTTTGGAATCCGCCCTGTGCACAACTTTAGGACTTAAATCCACAATGCGCGCTTTTTCAAAGGGTTATGCGGCATTCCTATGACGTTAACGTGAAGGCAATGTGACAAGTTTAGGTAGCAGCCGGAGCCGACCGTTCGATCTCCACGCCGACGCTGGCGGTATCGTTGAAAACGTCAAGCTTTTCGACCCGCACTCGGGCCGTATTGACGCGGGGGTTTTGCAGGCACATGGCGGCAATTTTTTCGGCGAAGGTTTCGACCAGATTGACATGGCCCTGCCGTGCGAGTTCTCGGACGGCATTGCTGATTTTTTCGTAGCAGACCACGTTGGCGATATCATCGTCCAGCGGTCGACTTTCTTCGCGAACCGCTAAGTCGAGATTGACCCGCACCCGCTGGGCGGCTTCTTTCTCGTGGGCGTGAATGCCGATGGAGCAGGTGAGCATTAAATCGCGGATGAACACATGGCGCACCGAAGCTTTCGCGTCGGCGATGCGTAAGGGTTGAACCACGGAGGCAGGGCTTGCGGATGTCATCCCGTTTCCTTCTCTAAATCTCACGTTCCGTTCCGGGGCCGACGGGGGCTTGCGTCCGGCCGAGGTGCTGTCCCGAATCAAGAGCTATCATCTGCCCTGTCATGCTGTCGGCATCAAGGATAAAACGCAGGGCGGCGCAAATTTCTTCCAACGACACCTTTCGGCCCAAGGGAACGGAGCGCCACTCCGCTTCGAAATCCTGGGCCGACTGGTGAATGCTTTTGAGGGTCGGTCCCGGCCCGATGGCGTTGACCCTGATCTTGGGGGCCAGCGCCAGGGCGGCCGTTTGGGTGAGCGTCCAGAGCCCGGCCTTGGAAAGCGTATAGCTGGCGAAATCCGCGGTCAGGTTCCAGACCCGTTGGTCGATCACGTTGATCACGTTGCCGGTTTGATTTTCCGGCAAAGCCTTGGCGAAATCCTGGATCAGGCAAAATGGCGCCCGCAGGTTGACGTCCATATGAAGCGCCCAGCTCTCCCGCGTCGCGTCTTCCAGGCTGTCGCTTTCAAAAACCGAGGCGTTATTGACCAGGCAGGTCACCGGGCCGAGCGCACCCTCGGCTTTCGATATCAATTGTCGGACCTCGGTTTCGTCGTTCAAATCGGCTTTGAGAACGCAGGCGTCCGTCGGCAGGCTTGCCGCCAGCGCTTCGGCCGCCTCGATGGAGGTGTTGCCGTGAAGGGCGATTTTCCAGCCATGACGAGCGAGATCTTCGGCCATGGCCCGGCCGATGCGGTGGGCCGCACCGGTGATCAGGGCCGTTCCGGGATGTTTGCTTGCGTCGCTCATGGCCGAAAGAATGCTCTATTTAAAGGAGGGCTTCAACGCCCTTGGCCTGAAGGCCGATATAGACGATGTAAATAAGGAAGAGTAGGCCCGCTTCAAGGCGGCTCAGCACTCGGCGGGTAAGAGCGAAAATGACGAGCAAAAGTGTTGCGAACAGCATGACCCAGAGGTCGAACTGAAGGATTTGTTTGGTGACCGGCAGCGGGGCGACCATCGCCGCGGTCCCCATGACGGCCAGCATGTTGAACAGGTTCGAGCCGACCACGTTGCCGAGCGCCACGTCTGTATGTCTGCGATAGGCCGCCACGGCCGACGCCGCCAGTTCCGGCAACGAGGTGCCGATGGCGATCATGGTCAGGCCGATGACCTCTTCCGAGACGCCCCAGGTCCGGGCCATATCGACGCCCGATGTGACTAAAAATTCAGAGCCGACAACGAGGATGGCGATGCCGCCGAAGGTCGCGGCAAGCGCAATGGGAACGCCGCCTTTAAGCGGTGTGATTTCTTCGGCTTCCTTGGCGTGAAGCTCGGCTGCTTCGGGGTCTTCCGCATGGGTTTCGCGCCAGTAAGAATAGCCGAGGAAGAAAAAGAAAAGAGCCAGCAAGGCTGCGCCCGACCAGATACCGACGGTCCCCTGCCAGCAGATCAGGGCGAACAACAAGGTCATGATGCCGAGCAACGTCCCGTCGCGTTTCACTGCGTCCGGGTTGCTGGCGATCGGATAAATCAGGCCGGAAACGCCGAGAATGAGCAGGATATTGGCGATGTTGGAGCCGACCACATTACCGACCGCCATGCCCGCCGCGCCTTCCAAGGCGGCCTCGACGGCGACGATCAACTCAGGCGCGGACGTGCCGAGCGCCACCACGGTCAGGCCGATGATCATCGGTGAAATATCGAGTTTCCGCGCCAGCGTGACCGCTCCGCGCACCATAACCTCCGCCCCGCCGAGCAGGAGAACAAGGCCAGCAATGAGGGTCAGGTAGGTCATGGGATCAACAGTCTCGCTCGGTGCGGTGAAAAGTAGGGCCTTGTGCCACGGAAGAAGCCGGGCTGGCAAGAATTATCGGGGGGTGGCGAACGGCCTCAGTTGGGCCGCGACCTCTTGGTAAACAGCGCGCTTAAAGGGGATGATTCCTTCAACCATTTCGTCAACCGTCACCCATTTCCAGGCATCAAACTCGACATGGGCCGAGGCTTCCAGATCGATATCTTTGTCTTTGCCGGTAAAACGGACGGCGAACCACTTTTGCTTCTGTCCCCGGTACTTGCCTTTCCAGACCTTGCCGATCAGCTCTTCCGGCAGGTCGTATTTGAGCCAGCCTTTGGTTTTGCCCAGTACCTCGCCTTTGGCCGTGCCGATTTCTTCTTCCAATTCGCGCAAGGCCGCCTGCTTGGGTTTTTCGCCTTTATCGATGCCGCCTTGGGGCATTTGCCAGGAATTTTCGCTGCCCTTGCGCCGGGCGACGAAAACCAAGCCGTCATTGTTGATTAGCATAATGCCGACGCAAGGCCGGTAGGGGAGGTCCTTGCCTTTTGACATGCCTATTGGGAAATCTGCCGATTGGCGATGGAAGAGACCGGCGCAAGGGTGATCTTTTGTTTTTTCAACACATCGACCCAGGCTGAAATACGGTCGAGGGAAACCGGCAAGGGTTCGGCGATGGCGACTGCGACGGCCAGCTTGTTGGCCGAGGTGATCAATTCCTGGAACTTAGCGTCGATCAGCGCCGGGCTCGGCTCGGCGTCGAGCCGCATATTGACGAAGGCGCGCGGCAGTTCGATCTCGGCGGCGATGGAAGCGACTTTCGTTTCCGGCGTCGTGCGGGCGTCGACAATCATGACGCCGCGGTTCTTGAGCGCGATCAGAATGGGGCGCAGATGGTGTTCGGAGGCGGTGAACTGAGAGCCCATGGCGGTCAAAAGACCGACGTAGCCTGCCCCTTTGCCGAGGATGCGGCTGAGACGAACCGCGTTGATCTCCGGTGAAAGGGAGGTCAGCAAGGCCGCCGGTCCGGGGTCCGAGGCCGGGTAGTCTTCAGGCTCCAAGGGGAGCGTAATCAGAACTTCATGGCCCTTGGCCCGCGCCTTGGGCAGCCATTGGTCGAGATCTTCGCCATAGGCGTCAAACGCCAGGGTGACTTCCGGCGGTAATGAATCGATGGCTGCCTGGGTTGCCGCCTTACTTAAACCCAAGCCTTTAACGATGATGCTGATCCGCGGCTGGTTGGCCGCCGCGGGCATGGGCCGGGCGTAGACGTTCCAAGGTTGCCGTCCGTCGGTGGCGATCTTGGGTAGCGGTCCCATGCCGGTCGGCTCGATCATTTCGGGTAAGGGAGCCGCAGGCAGCGGTTCGCCGGGCGGTGAGCGGGTGATTTTGGAATAAGAGGCGAGCGTACTCATCGGGACGACCACCCCCGCGCCGCCGATGGCCCCCGGTCGCAGTTTGGTCGCGGCGTTCAGTGAAGCGGTGGGCGCCGTTTTTTTCGATGTTTCTCCCTGAGCATCTTGCGGTTTGGGGCTTGTCGTTTGTTGTTGGGGTTTTAGGCCCATGCTTTGATTGAGCTTGACCGGCTCGACGCCTTCGGCGGCCGATTGCTGGCCCTTTTTCGGCAGGGCCAGGGCGACTCGCTGGCTGGCTTGCATTTCTGCTTCTTCGTCACCGCCGGAAAAGAAAAACCAACCGCCTGCGGCTAGAAGAACAACGGCGGCCGCTCCCGCGCCGCCGAAGATCATCAGTTTCTTTTTCTTCGCCGCGTCGCCGCCTTCATCTTCTTCCTCGAAGGGGTCGTCGAACTCGATATCGTCGTCGTCGATATCTTCGCCGCCTCCCCCTTCTCCTGGAGCGTCTCCTTCTGCGGCCGCTTCGCCGGTGTCTTCGACGCTACCGGTTTCGCCGCCGCCTTCGCTTACCCCATCGTCACCATCGATATCGTCATCGATGCCGAAATCGTCATCGATGAGTTCGTCGCCCGTCTTCTTGCCCGGTTTGAGCTTTGAAATGAGACCGCCGATATCGAATTTCATAGGGGTGGGGCGCTCCTACTTGGCTGCCGCTTTGGTCGTCAGGGCCGTCGTGGGCTTTCCGAAGATGGCGACGCCGCGGAGAAGATCGAGCGCCCGTTCGAGCTGATAGTCGAAGCGTTTTTCCTTGGCGCCCGCCTCGGCTTCCTCATCGCCGGTGGCCTCTCCCTCGTCGCTTTTGCCGTTCTCGCCGGGGTTGGTCAGCGCGCCGCGCAGATCGGCCTCGCGGCGGGTGCTGCGGGGGTTGAGGGCTTCGAGTTTCGCCTGTTCAACCTCGATGTCCGGCTCGATCCCGACGGCTTGGATAGAGCGGCCTGACGGGGTGAAATAACGCGACGTGGTCAGCCGCATGGCCGCACGGCGGGCCAGGGGAATGACCGTCTGCACGGAGCCCTTGCCGAAGGTCTTGGTGCCGAGGATCACGGCGCGGCGATGATCCTGCAAAGCGCCTGCGACAATTTCCGATGCCGAAGCCGAACCGCCGTTGACCAGCACCACCAAGGGCAGGCCGCCCGACAGATCACCGGGGCGTGAGTTGAACCGCTGAGTTTCTTCAGGGCGACGCGACCGGGTAGAGACGATTTCGCCTTTGTCGAGGAAGGCGTCCGACACCGCGATGGCCTGATCGAGCAAGCCGCCCGGGTTGTTTCTTAAGTCGAGGACCAGACCTTGCAGGGCATCGCCTTTTTCTTTCTTGAACTTGGCCAGCGCCTTTTTGATGCCCGACTCGGTGCGCTCGTTGAACTGGGTGATCCGCATGTATCCGACGTCGCCTTCAAGGCGGGAGCGGACCGATTCGATCTTGATCACCGCGCGGGTGATGGTGACGTCGAAGGGTTCTTTTTTGCCGCGGATGACGGTGAGTATGATGTCGGTGCCGACACGGCCGCGCATTTTTTCGACCGCTTCGTTGAGCGTCAGCCCGGAAACCGGCTCTTTGTCGAGATGGGTGACCAGGTCGCCCGCCTCGATCCCGGCCCGGAAGGCGGGGGTGTCGTCGATGGGAGAAATGACCTTGATGACGCCGCGGTCGAGGGTCACCTGAATGCCCAGACCGCCGAACTCGCCGCGGGTCTGAACCTGCATGTCCTTGAAGCTTTTAGAGGACAGGTAGCTCGAATGAGGGTCAAGCGAGGTGAGCATGCCGTTGATCGCCGCTTCGAGGATTTCCTCGTCGCTGACCTCTTCCACATAGTCCTTGCGGATACGCTCGAAGACGTCGCCGAACAGGGTGAGGAGCTCATAGGTCTTCTGCTGGGAGTTTTCGCTCTTTTCTTCCGCGCCCGCCGCCATGGGGGCCGTCAGGGTAAAAGCCAGCAGGCCGGCGGCCAGTGTCGACAGAATGTATCCGCGCTTCATCGCATTGCCCTTCTTTTGCGGTCGGCCAGCCAAGGCTTGGGATTGATCGGCTGACCCTGTTTCCTAATTTCCAAATAGAGAGACGGTTTTCCACTTTGGGGCGCTCCCATCACCCCGACCGGTTCTCCCGCCAGAAGCCACTGCCCAACCAAACTGTCGATCCGCGTCATTCCGGAGATAAGGCTATGATATCCCTCGCCGTGATCGATGATCAAGAGTTGCCCATATCCACGGAACGGACCCGAGTAGACGACTCGTCCGTCGTAGGTCGCCACCACCTGCGCTTTTTTGCGGGTGGCGATGGTCAGGCCCTTGGCTGTCAGGCCCGTTCCCGTTGGGGTTCCGTAGGTTCTGGTGATGCGGCCGACGGCCGGGGTCCAGAGGTGCCCCTTGGCTTTGCTGATCGGCGCGCCGCCTTCCGGGGCGGGGAGCGAAGCCACCTCGGCCGAACCGGTTTTCGAGCTTTCCGGTGGTTTTCGTTGAGCGATTCGCTCTTTTTCTTCCCGCGCCGCTTTGGCTGCGGCGTCGCGTTTTTTCTTCTCTTCGGCGAGGCGTTGCTTTTCCAGCTTGTTGAAAACGTCTTTTAGGCTCTTTGCCTTGCCGGTCAGTTTCTTGAGCGCCGCGGCGGCTTCCTTGCTTTCTTTCGAGGCTTTTTCGCGGAGGTTCTTCTTGCGCGACAGCATACCGTCGAGGCGTCGCCGCTCGTCTTTTAAGCTGTCGGTCAGGGCGGCCAGTTCGCGCCGCCGCGCTTCGACGGCTTGGCGGGTTTCGACCAGCGACTGAATGTCCACGTTAAGCTGTTTGGCTTCCTTCTCGATCATCGGCACGGCGGCGCGCAAAAGAATGGCGCTGCGCACCAGATCGGACGTGCTGAGCGGTTGAGCGATCAGGGCTTGGGGCGGGTTGCGGGCGAGGCGTTCGAGAGCGCCCAGAACGCCGACGGTCTGTTCTTTGTTGAGATTGAGCCGGGCGAGTTTGTCGGCTTCTTCTTCCTTGAGCGTCTCCAAGGTTTCTTCGACCTGGGTCAAATCTTTCTCGAAGGTTTGAGCCTTTGAGGCCGCATCAACCATTTCACGGCGCAGGCGCGCCTCTTCGTTTTTCAGCGAAACCGCCTCGCGCTCAAGGCTCTCGGCGGCCTCGCGTTTGGCTTTCAGTTCTTTCTCGATGGTCTGGATCTGCCCCTGGACCGCCTGACCCTTATCGGCGGCATGGGCGGGGAGCGCCAAAAGCGCCCCGCCGATCAAAAGGAGGGAAAAGACCGCCCGTGAATTCACCTAGGCCACTTCCGACGCGGCTTCGACGATCAGCGACTTGCCGGTCATTTCGCTCGGTTGCTCAACGCCCAACAGATGCAGAAGCGTCGGCGCCACATCGGCCAAGCGGCCTTCGCTGAGGCCTGAGGCCCAGGCGGGCGGATTGACCAGCACGGTGGGCACCGGATTGAGCGTATGAGCCGTATGGGGTTGACCCGTTTCAGCGTCCAGCATCTGCTCGCAGTTTCCATGGTCGGCGGTGATCAGCATGGTGCCACCCGCTTGGGTAATCGCTTCTTCCAACCGGCCGAGGCTTTCATCGACCGTCGCTGCGGCTTCAAGGGCGGCTTCGAGAATGCCCGTATGGCCGACCATGTCGCCGTTGGCGTAGTTGACGATAATCACGTCGAACTTGCCGCTGCCGATGGCCTCGACCAGCTTGTCGGTCACTTCCGGCGCGCTCATGGCGGGCTGGAGGTCGTAGGTCGCCACCTTGGGCGAGGGAATGAGAATGCGTTCTTCGCCTTCAAAAACCTGCTCCTCGCCGCCGTTAAAGAAGAAGGTGACGTGGGCGTATTTTTCGGTTTCGGCGATGCGCAGTTGGGTCATGCCCTTTTCGGCGATCACCTGACCGAAGATGTTGGAAAGCTGCACCGGGGCGAACAGGGCGCCCAGGTGGGCGCTCAGGTCGGTGGAATATTCGACCATGCCCAGCTTGGTCGCCCAGTCGACGGTCTTTTTGCGCTCGAACCCGTCAAAGGCCGGATCGACCAGGGTGGTCAGAATCTCACGCGCCCGGTCGGCGCGGAAGTTGGCCATCAGGAGGCCGTCGCCGTCGTGCATGCCTTGGTAGCCGTCGATGACGGTCGGCAGAACGAACTCGTCGGTGGTTTCGGCGGCATAGCTGTTTTCGATGGCGGTCATGGCGTGGTCGGCCCGTTCGCCCTCGCCGCAGACCATGGCGTCATAGGCCTTGACCACTCTTTCCCAACGATTATCTCGGTCCATGGCGTAGTAGCGGCCGGAAACCGTGCCGACGCTGAAGCAGGGGAAATACTTCACCTCTTCGAGGAAATCGTCCATGTAGTCCTTGGCGCTTGACGGTGGCGTGTCGCGGCCGTCGAGGAAGGCATGGAGAACCACCGGCACCCCGGCCTGGGTGACGGTTTCGGCCAGGGCGACCATATGGCGCTGCATGGAATGCACACCGCCCGGCGACAGCAGACCCATCAGGTGGCAAGCGCCGCCGCTTTTCTTCAAGGCCGCAATGAAATCGACGAGCGCTTCGTTCTTGGCCAGCGAGCTATCAGATACGGCCTGATCGATGCGCGGCAGGTCCTGCATGACGACCCGGCCCGCGCCCAAATTCATATGCCCCACTTCCGAGTTGCCCATCTGCCCTTCGGGCAGCCCGACCTCCTGGGCCGAAGCGTTTAAACGTCCCGTCGGGTAGCTCTTAACCATGCGGTCCCAAACCGGTGTTGAGCCAATAGCAATGGCGTTGTTGTCGCTCTCCGAGCGTTCGCCCCAGCCGTCCAAAATGCAAAGGACGACGGGCTTGGGAATTCCAGTATTGGCGCGTTGTTCGGTCATGGCTTCAATATAGTTGCTTAAACGGGGTTACGGTAGGCCTAAGCCCTTCGGCCTTTTTAGCCAAGACGCGGCAATGAGTCACAGGATTTGTTGTCTCGAATGAAAGCGCTGGCCTGTGTGTGGAGTGACCTGCATAAACGATGTCCTTTCATCGGCAAATCTTGGCGGCCTTTCGGCGCAAGAGGAAAAAAGGGAAAAACAAAAAAACGCCCGGCAATCTCATCCGGGCGCAGCTCTGGCGTTGATGAAGGGAGTTGTAGCAGATCGTTACGGCAAAGTCAAGAACAAAAAGTGAACATGAGCGGCTTCTCCCTCACTCCCGGTGATAGGGATGCCCGGATAAAATGCTCATGGCTCGGTAGACCTGTTCGGCGATCATGGGGCGGACGAGCATGTGGGGCCAGGTCATGGCGCCGAAGGAGAACAGCAGGTTGGCGCGCTTGCGCACTGCGTCTGCATGGCCGTCGGCGCCGCCGATCAGGAAGGCCAGGTCGCGGACGCCGGAATCGCGCCAGTCGCCGAGTTTTTTGGCGAAGTCTTTGCTTTTAAGGGATTTTCCTCTCTCATCGAGTGCCACCACGGTTGCGCCGTCGGGCAAGGCGGCCAGCAGCAACTCGCCCTCCCGCTCTGTCAGCTTGGCCGGCGGCAGCTTCTTTTTTTCTTCCACTTCGATGAGGGATAAAGGGGTATTGAGGCGCTTGGCGTAAGTATCAAAAAGCGCCTTCTCCGGCCCGGCTTTCCAGCGCCCGACCGCAATCACATAAATTCGCATCGTCCAGGTCCTCCCCAGCCCGTTTGGCCTGGGCTTGCTGAACAGCTTTAAAAACCGCAAACCGTCGTCGCAAACGTTCCGTCTGCTCGGGGTTTGCCTTGTGTTGCGCAAATCGTCGTCGCAGCCCTCCGGGCTACTCGGGATTTGCTAGGCCGTTCCTGCCTGTGCGACCACGCCTGCCAGTTCCGGGCCGCCCCACATCTTCTCTAAGTTATAGAAGGTGCGGACGTCGGGTCTGAACAGGTGGATGACCATATCGCCGGCGTCGATCAGCACCCAATCGCAGTTTTCCAGACCCTCGGTGGCGAGAATCTCGATGCCGCTTTCTTTCAATTTTTGGGTGAGATGGTTTGCCAGGGCGCCGACATGCCGGTCGGAGCGGCCCGAAGCGATGATCATATGGTCGGTCACGGAAGTCTTACCGGCCAGGTTAATCGTGACGATGTTTTCGGCTTTGTCATCGTCCAGCGATTTTTCCACCAGGGCCACGGCTTGCGCCGGGGTCGGCGGAGTCTTAGTGGTTCTGGCTATGGTTCTCTCCTTTGGTTGAGTTAAGCCAATAAGAATCTACTCTTCTTGCATTGAGGGCGATTCACGATTTCGCCGGTCTCGCAAAGCGATCCCGTCTCAACCGATCGCGCTCTATGACTCTATGAAACCATTCTAACGTTTAACAAACGGTTTTTTTAGCTCGAATTTTCGTCGATGAGGCGGGGTTTAACCGACAAGTCACAAAAGTCCAAACCGGAGGTTTAAGGGCGGTCATATTTTTTGCCCGCCCTGTGGCAATTCGGTGACTCTCAAACCGCCGCGAGGCCTTGCTCGCCAGGGCTTTCAGCTCATAGGTCGGGCGGGCGAAAACGGCCACGGGGGCCTGCTTGAAAACCTCGCGCCAGCGATGCCAGCGGGAAATTTGCGCCAGATTGTCGGCTCCCATGATCCAGACGAACCGGGTCTTGGGGAAGCGTCTTTGGAGCCGGGTGAGCGTTAAGGCGGTGTGCCGTGTGCCGATTCGGCTCTCAATATCGGTGACCTTGAGGCGCGGATGGCGGGCCATTTTCCGTGCCGAAGCCAAGCGTTGGGAGAGCGGAGCCATACCGTCTTGGTCTTTGAGAGGGTTCTGCGGCGAAACCAGCCACCAGACCTCGTCGAGCCCGAGCATCTTCAGCGCCAGTTTGCTGATGTGCAGATGCCCCTCATGGGCCGGATTGAACGACCCGCCCAGCAGCCCAACCCGCCGCGGCACGATCCCCGGCGGTTTGATCCAGAAGCTTTTTTTCTTGGCTGTCAGTGGACGGCTTCCTTCTTGGCGCTTTTCGACGCGAGGGCGGCATAGAGGATGGTGGGGTCTTCCTCCATGGTTCTGATCGCCACCCGAACGGAGGTCGGTAACGGATTGTGACCTGCCCGGAAATTCTTTATCTGACTGACTTTATAGCCCAAGGCGCGGCCTGCCTGATCGTTGGTCAGATTGAATCTCGCCTGAAAATCTCTGATTTCTGTGCGGTCGTCGTGCTGGGCCTGCATGGTGGCGATGCGCATGAGGTTTTCGGCGCTGTAATCAAGGCCATTTTCCCAGGCGACGCCATCTCCCCAGTTGATGATTTCGATCCGTTTGAAATCGTCGGGATTGTCGGCAAAGGAGCGAAAATGTTTGGACGCCATGACCAAGCCGGAAAGATCCGCCCGGTTTCTCTGCCCGTCGGTCCATTCCATCTCAAGAACGAACCCGTCCTTTGCTCTTATGTTTGCCAGCCGCATGGCGTTCAGTCCTTTAGTGATAAGCGTCCCAGCGTTCCAGGAGACTTACCGCATGTTTCTCAACATATGCGGTCGCCTGCTCTTCAATTTTTCCCGGTAGGCGGCCCGCAATAATCTTCCGGGTTTCAATGGCCATGATTGCTTTGAAGTCAGGGCCGATAACATGGACGTGCGGTGGGTTGTGGTCTTCGAAATACATGTAGATCACAAAGGCCTCAAAGCTTTCAACTTTGGGCATTCTCGCTCACTTTCACTAATCCACCCAGCACAGAATCAGCCAATAATTGGCTCACGTCAAGTAAAAAGGCCAATAATTGGCCTTTATGGACGGCACTGGCCGTTGCCGCGCACCAGGTATTTGAAGCTGGTGAGCTGTTCCACGCCGACCGGGCCGCGGGCGTGCATCTTGCCCGTCGAGATGCCGATTTCCGCGCCCATGCCGAACTCGCCGCCGTCGGCATATTGGGTCGAGGCGTTCCACACGACGATGGCGCTATCGACCTTGTTCAGGAAATCGGCGGCCGCTTCGGCGTCTTCGGTGATGATCGCGTCGGTATGGTGGGAGCCGTGCTTGCCGATGTGTTCCACCGCATCGTCGACCCCGGTCACCACCTTCATGGAAACGATGGCATCCAAATATTCGGTGTCCCAGTCTTCATCGTTGGCCGGAACCACCCGGTCGTCGAGTGCTGAGATTTCTTCGTCGCCGCGCACTTCGCAGCCCGCTTCGATCAGGTCGTCGATGATCCCCTGGGCGGCGGTTTTGACCGCGTCGGAATCAATCAGTACGGTTTCGGTCGCCCCGCAAATGCCGGTGCGGCGCATCTTGGCGTTCAACACCACTTTGCGCGCCATGTCGGGATCGGCGGCGGCGTCGATGAAGGTGTGGCAGATGCCGTCGAGATGCTTGAACAGCGGCACCTTGCTCTCGCGGGTCACCCGCTCAATGAGGGATTTTCCGCCGCGCGGCACGATGACGTCGACCAGATCGGCCATGGTCAGTAGCTCTCCGACGGCGGCGCGGTCGGTCGTCGGAACCATCTGAATGCAGGTCTCGGGCAGGCCCGCCGCCTTCAGGCCGTCGAGCAGGCAGACGTGAATGGCGTGGGACGAATGGAAGCTCTCGGAGCCGCCGCGCAAAATGGCCGCGTTGCCCGCTTTGAGGCAAAGCGCGCCCGCATCGGCGGTCACGTTGGGCCGGGATTCGTAGATGATGCCGATGACGCCGAGCGGCACGCGTACGCGGGCGATGTCGAGGCCGTTGGGGCGGTCCCAGCGGGCGATCTCGGTGCCCACCGGATCGTCCAGATCGGCAATCGCTTCCAGGCCAGAGGCCATGGCTTCGATACGACCGTTGTCGAGCTTCAAACGATCCAGCATCGCCGGGGTCAGGCCCTTCTGTTCGCCCGCCGCCATGTCCTTGTTGTTTTCCGAAATGATCTGATCGGCATTGGCGCGCAGCGACTTGGCCGCTTCGAGAAGGGCAGTGTTTTTCTGCTCGGTGGCGGCAGTGCCCAAAACGGAAACGGCGGCTTGGGCGTCCTCACCCAGCTTGCGCATCATTTGGGGAATGTCACTCTCGGTCACGGCAGTCATTTCAACGTCTCCAATGGTCTTGGCCTTTCAATACAACAGGCCGGATCATAACGAATGGATCACACCAGCACCAGATCGTCCCGGTGGATGAGTTCTTTGCGGCCGATGTAGCCGAGGGCGGCTTCGATATCGCCCGAGCGCTTGCCGACGATCTTCTTGGCGTCGTCGGAAGGGTAGGCGATCAGGCCGCGGGCTACTTCTTCGCCGTCGGGTCCGGCGATGCGCACCGATGCGCCGCGCTCGAAGTTGCCGGTAATCGCCGTCACCCCGATGGGCAGTAGGCTCTTACCATCCTTCAGCGCTTTCAGTGCGCCCGCATCCAGGGTGATGGTTCCCGAAGGCTTTAAAGAGTTGGCGATCCATTGTTTGCGCGCCCCGGAAGGCGTGGCAGAGGGAAGGAACCAAGTGGTTTTTTCACCTTCGGCAATGCGTTTCAAGGGGTGAGGGGCCGCGCCGTGGGCGATGACCATGCGACAGCCCGAGCCGAGGCAGATGCGCGCGGCGGCCAGCTTGGTGACCATGCCGCCCGACCCATAACTCGTTCCGCTGCCGCCGCCCATGGCTTCGATCTCGGGGGTGATCTCATCGACTACGGGAATGTGTTCGGCCGCGTCGTTTTTGCCGGGGTCGGCGGTGTAGAGCCCGTCGATATCGGAGAGCAGGACCAGGGTATCGGCGCTGACCATAGCGGCGACGCGGGCGGCCAGCCGGTCGTTGTCGCCGAAACGAATTTCATCGGTCGCCACCGTGTCGTTTTCGTTGATCAACGGCACCGCGCCCGCTTCGAGCAGCGTCGTCACGGTGTTGCGCGCATTGATGTAGCGCCGCCGGTTTTCCGAATCATCGAGGGTGACCAAAATCTGACCGACGCCGATGTCGTGCTGGCCGAGCGCTTCCTGATAGGCATGGACCAGCCGCCCCATTCCGGCCGCCGCCGCCGCCTGGCTTTGGCGCAGGGTCAGGGCTCCGGCCTTGCCGAAGTTCAAATGATGGCGGCCGACGCCGATGGCGCCCGAGGAAACGATAATCACTTCCTGGCCGCGGGCCCGCATGTCGGCGACGTCGTCGGCCAGACTATTGAGCCATTGCCGATGCACCGTGCCGCGCGCCTCGTCGACCAGCAGGGCCGAGCCGATCTTGACGACGACCCGCTTGCCCGCGCTTAAGTCCGTGCTGCTGCGGTGAGGGCTCATGGGACGAATTCCGTCCGCTCGTCGTTCTCACCCGACTCTTCCCGGCGATGATGTTCGATGATGGCGAACAGCTCGCGCAAGACTTCTTCGACGCCGGAACGGGCGACGCCTGAGAGCAGCATCACCTTGCCGCCAACGGCTTCTTCGAGCGCGGCTTTCTTTTCTTCGATTTCCTCGTCGGTCAGGGCGTCGATTTTGTTCAAGGCCACCACTTCGGGCTTATCGACCAGAATGTCGGCATAGGCCTCCAACTCGCCGCGGATGGTCCGGTAGGCTTCCGCCGGGTCGTCTTCGGTGCCGTCGACCAGATGAAGCAACACCGAACAGCGCTCCACATGGCCGAGGAAGCGGTGTCCCAGGCCGTGACCGTCCGACGCTCCTTCGATCAGGCCGGGAATGTCGGCCATGACGAATTCGGAATTGTCCACGTAGACCACGCCCAAGTTGGGGTGCAGCGTGGTGAAAGGATAGTCGGCGATCTTCGGTTTAGCCCGCGACACGGCCGAGAGGAAGGTTGACTTGCCTGCATTGGGCAGGCCGACCAATCCGGCATCGGCGATCAGTTTGAGGCGCAGCCAAATCCACCGTTCTTCGCCTTCCAGGCCGGGGTTGGCGTGGCGCGGGGCTTGGTTGGTCGACGATTTGAAATGCGCGTTGCCGAAACCGCCGTTGCCGCCATGCAACAGCACCATCTTTTGGCCGGGCTCGGTGAAATCGGCCAGCAGGGTTTCCTGGTCTTCATCGAACACCTGGGTGCCGACCGGCACCTTCAGGATTACGTCCGCGCCTTTTTTGCCGTTGCGGTTGCGGCCCGCGCCGCCGTCGCCGCGCTTGGCCTTGAAGTGCTGCTGATAGCGATAGTCGATCAGCGTGTTGAGGCCTTCGGTGCAGATGATCTCCACATTGCCGCCGCGCCCGCCGTCGCCGCCGTCGGGTCCGCCGAACTCGATGTATTTTTCGCGGCGGAAACTGACGCAGCCGTTGCCGCCATCGCCGCTTTTTACATAGACCTTGGCCTGATCGAGAAACTTCATTTTATTCGCCGCTTTGAAAAACGATCCCGGACAGTACTCCGGGAACTGAGATAATCCAATAGAAAGAGGGGGATGGTTTGAAAACCACCCCCCTCTGTTCGAAGGTCGACTTTATAAGAAGAAACCTATGCGGTTTCGACGTCGACGAACACTTTGCCTTGAGCCCGATGGCGGAATTTAACTTTGCCTTCGGCTACGGCGAAGATGGTGTGGTCTTTACCCATGCCAACGTTGTTGCCTGGGTGCCATTTGGTGCCACGCTGGCGGATGATGATGTTGCCCGGAATGACGGCTTCGCCACCGAACTTCTTCACACCGAGGCGGCGACCTTCCGTATCGCGACCGTTGCGTGAACTACCACCTGCTTTTTTATGTGCCATCTATCTATTTCTCCGTCTTTTTAGCTGCGGCTTTTTTGGCCGGAGCTTTTTTAGCGGGAGCCTTTTTGGCCGCGGCCTTCTTGGCGGGAGCCTTTTTCGCCGGAGCCTTTTCGGCTTCGGTCTTGGCTTCAGCCTTAGGCGCCGCTTTCTTAGCGGCGGGCTTAGCTTCGGCTTTGGCCTCTTCCTTCTTCGGAGCGGCTTTCGGGGCGGGCGCGGCTTTGGTTTTTGCGCCAGCTTTCGCTGCTACGTCGAGGATCTTCAGAACCGTAAGGTCCTGACGGTGGCCTTTCTTGCGACGGTAGTTGTGACGCCGCTTTTTCTTGAAGACGATAACTTTTTTGCCACGGGTCTGCTCGAGAATCTCGGCCTTGACGGCAGCGCCGCTGATGGTCGGGGTGCCGACCGTGGCTTTGCCTTCGCCGCCCTGCATGAGGACGTCTTCGAGGAGAACTTCCGACCCGGCTTCACCAGCAAGCTTTTCGACCTTAATAATATCGTCCTTCTGGACGCGGTACTGCTTGCCGCCGGTTTTAACGACTGCGAACATGATAAACTCTCTACTTCGTCGTTTATAATCAACGCGCTCTACGGCGTCCCAAGGGCACTTTGTCCGGCCATTTCGCCGAGCCTCGAACTGCGCACTCAAAATCTCGCAAAAACCCTGCGTTCTGATCGTAAAATTCGACGTATCGAATTTTGCGTGAATCAGCACGGCAAACAACGATTTCCGCGAGGATGCGGCACTATACGGATATCGAACGGGAAGTCAATGGGGGAGTGGGGGGAGCGACACGCGGATTATGAATCCGCTGCTCCCTGTCATGCGCGGGCCTGTCTCACTGCGCCAGTTAAATTTTGAATGATCTCTCCGTTTCTTCAACTGTCGTGCTCGCGCATGACGTGGAAAAGGGATGCTACAGCTTTCCGCCGCAGTGGGGGCAGAAGCTGGGGGGCTGGCTGGCGATGGCTTTTTTGATGTCTTTGTCGATTTCCTGGCCGATGACTTCCTCGATCTCGTGTTCCAGAACGTCTTCCAAGTCGCGCTCCACATCTTTTTCAATGTCGTGGACGATGCGGTTTTCCCAGTCGATTTCGTAGCGCTTGTTGATCTGCAGTTCCCGCTCGGTCTGGGCGACCAGTTCCTGGGCTTCTTCGCGGCTGAAGCCCATTTGTTTGCGCAACCGGTCCAGCGTGGTCATTTCGTCTTCGCTGATGATCCCGTCTTCCAGCGCCGATTTGACCTCGAGCTTATAGTCCTTTTGTTTGCGCCGGAGGATTTCGGTGAAACTTGAAGCCAGAATGCCCGAGGGCAGGGCGACCATGCCGACGCCGACGATGGTAACGACGGCCCCGAAAATTTTACCGGCCGGAGAAATGGGCGTCACGTCGCCATAGCCGACCGTGGTCAGGGTCGCCACCGCCCACCACATGGCCGCCGGGATGGAGCCGAATTTTTCCGGCTGGTTGTCGTGTTCGAACAGATAGATGCCGCAAGAGGCGATGATCAGCACGACAAGCAGGATGAAGAAGGCCGCGCCGAAGCTCTTGCGCTCCTGATAAAGAACCCGCAGCAGCAGGCTGACGGCCTGGGAGTAGCGTGTCAGCTTTAAAACCCGGAACATCCTAAGGACACGGAGGAACCGCAGATCAATCCCGGGATAGAGGAACTGAATGAAAAACGGGGCGATGGCGGCGAAGTCGACCAGTGCGATGGGGCTTCGGGCATAGGTCAGTCTGGCGTTCAATGGGGTGCTTTTACGAAAGCGGTCGTCCTCGACGCAACTCCATATCCTCAAGACATACTCAATGGCGAAGACGGAAACGGAAAAGGCGTCGAAGGTATCGAACCAGAGTTTATAGGTCGTGTAGAATTCCCCAACCGTTTCCAGAACGATAGCGATGATGTTGAGGGCGATTAGAGTGAAAAGCGCGAAGTCGAACAGGTGGCTTGTCCTGTCACTCGTCTCGGCGATTTCCATGATCTCCCAGAGCCTGCGTCTGACCGGATTGTGCCGCATGATCCCCTTCCTCCCTAAAGGGTCCTCCGGCGAGCTTACGGCGTAGTGGTTAAAGAAAGATGGTTTTAAACGGGAGATGCGATGAAAAGGGGGTTGGCAGCGCAGGCAAAAGACGGTATCACACCGACCGCCTGCCCCAAGGCATCATGGTTTTTTAAGGAGAGGTGCCGGAGTGGTTGAACGGGGCGGTCTCGAAAACCGTTGAGGGCTATGCCCTCCGAGGGTTCGAATCCCTCCCTCTCCGCCATTTATCCCCTATTCAATTTGCCGTCCAGGCCTTTATTTTTTTGGTTTTCCCTCTATGTCGGGACGGAATTATCAATTTCTTGCTATTGACATCGCGTATTACGGGAAAAAATAAGAAAAATTTTGCGTCTTTGTCGAGTGCCGTAGTATTTTTTTGGGCCGATCATAAAAATTCTGGCTGCTCAGGGGGGGGGTAGGCCAAATGAAACTGACGATTAAGTCGATTACAGGGTTGGTGTTCGGGGGGCTTTCCTTGGCAATTGCCGTTTTGGCCGTGCTTTTGCTGTATGGAATTTCAACGAAGAACGAAGCCATAAAAACGATCTATCAGGATCGTGTCGTCCCATTGCGCGATCTCAAGACCGTGTCCGATAGCTATGCCATCACGGTCGTCGATAATACGGTGAAGGCCAATCTGGGCGTTCTCGGTTATGAGGATGCCGCCAGCGCCATAGAAAACGTCATGGACTCGGCGGAACGTAAATGGATCGCCTATATTAAGACGGCTCTGACCAATGAAGAACGAGAGCTTATTCGGCGGACCGAACCATTGCTGGCGACGGTTGGGCCGACCGTTGAGCGGATTGTCTCGGCGCTCAAGGCGGGAGATGAAAAAGAGATTTCTCTGATCGCCAGGACGGTTCTGTACCGGGATATTGAGCCGCTGACCAAGGCCTTGGATGGACTTATCCATATACAATCGAGGGCGACCAACGAGATTTATGCCGATACTCAAGCGACAAGCGCTGTTCTGACCGCTTTGGCTTGGTCTGTTGTGGTCGCTGCGGCCTTGGTCGTATTCATGGCGATTGTCGTCTTGCGTCGTCGGGTGACCCGGCCGGTGGGGGCGATGACCGAGTGCATGCGCGCCCTGGCTGACGGTCAGCTTGATCTGACCATTCCGTTCGCCGACCGGGAAGACGAGGTCGGCAAGATGGCCAATGCGGCGGAAGTGTTCCGGCGCACCATGGTGGAACATAGAGCCTTGCAGGCGCAAGCCGTGGAGGCGGCGGAAGAGGCCAACCGGGCCAAGGATGATTTCCTGGCCAGTATGAGCCATGAACTGCGTACGCCGTTGAATGCGATCATCGGAATTGTCGAAATGGTTCTTGAAGATATCGAAGCGGGGGGGAGCCGGGAGGATGAGGTTGAGTCTCTGCAGCGTGTCTTAAAAGCGGGATGGAACTTACTCGCTTTGATCAATGACATTTTGGATATTTCGAAGATCGAAGCCGGTCGTGTCGAGTTGAATATGGAACGGACAGAGGTTGGGCCGATTATTGTGGAGGTGGTCGATACGGTCCGTCAAGTGGCGGAAAACAACAATACTGGTTTGGATTGGCAGGTTGCGGATGATGTCGGGACGATTAAAACGGACGGTCTGCGTTTTCGACAAATTCTTCTGAACCTGTTATCCAACGCCTGCAAGTTTACCGAGAATGGGTTGGTTTCCATTGCCGTTTGTCGCATTGCCGAGCCTGATGGCCGGGAGGTCTTGCGTGTGGCTGTCCGGGATACGGGGATCGGCCTTACGGACGAGCAAAAAACCGGATTGTTCGACAAATTCGTTCAGGCGGATAGCGCCATTGCGAAAAAGTTCGGCGGCACGGGTCTTGGGCTGGCAATCAGCCGCCATTTAGCCAATATGCTGGGGGGCGATATCAGGGTGGCAAGCACATATGGCGAAGGCTCGACCTTCGTTGTGATCCTCCCGGTTGGTGAGGAATGCTCGGTCTCCGAGGCATGTTTAGAAAAGCTATCGCCAAGTCCCGACGTACAGTCCCATCCTACAACCGTGGATGCCGGGTAGTCTTAAGAACAGTTGTTTGTCAGGTTCTCGCGGTCGGTCTTTACCCTCTTCTGGGGCATCGGTGTCTGGGGCCTGTAGCTCAGGCTACAGAAGCGGCAAGACGGAAATGGCTGAAATAGGGCATTGGTTTTTAGCAAAGGAAATCCGATGTCCGTTCCCGATTTTCATTTTTCTCAAAATATATGGCGTATGGGCTGGATCGTCCGCCAGGGATTGACGCCTCTGTTGCTATCCGTCGTTGTCATGTCGGTTGGCTGTCCGCTGGGCGTTCCGCTCCGCTTTCCGTTTGATGCCGTCAACCTCACCTTGTTGGTTTCTTTCATGGTCTCGGTTCAATGGACTTTTCAGGGTGAAGCCTGTGGCCTGCATCGCTATGGCCTGGCTTGGCCTCGATGGGGCCAGATTGGCTGGCGGGATGTTCGTTCGGTTTTGATTGCGGCGTTTTGGGTCGCGGGCCCCGCGGCTTTGGCTGTCATTCTGTTCACCCTCGCCATTCGTCCGATTGTTCTGGAGATCGACAATATCGTCGTGACGGTGCTGAGCCGAATTGGCCCCATGTATATGGTTTGTGCGGTCTGGGCATGGCTGATCCATCAAAATATGCAGACAAAAAGAGGTCCCTCCGTCTCCAGCCTGTAGCCAATGTTACAGACTTAGAGCCAGGCGCGGCTTAGCTGTTCTCCCTGTTTATTAAGACTGTTTGCCAAGGAGGATGGTTCCATGACGGCTAATCTCGAGATGTTCTGGATTGCAGGAGGTGTCGCTGCCTTGGCTGGCTTGACGGCCCTCTTGATGATCGTCCGGCGCGACCTGTTTCCCGTGGAGGCCTCTGACGATTTGCTTGCGGGCGGCGGGCGATTTTTTCTGGGCGGCGCTTTGGGTATCGGCGTCATCGCCTTCTGCATTAAGATGATGATTATCTTTATCGTTTCGTCCTTTCCCGAAAAAACTGTCTCGCCGCTTTTGGTTGGCGAAACGCAGTTTTTTGCCGAAAAGTCCGGCCCGGTAGTGCGGCCATCCGGTAAAGCGATCGTCAAAAGCTGGGAGGCTTTGCCGAAAACCCCACCTTCGCCGCAGGACAACCCGATCACGGAGGCGAAAATCGCCTTGGGGAAACGCCTGTTTAACGATACCAACCTGTCGCTCGACCGAACGGTTTCCTGTGCGTCCTGCCATGATTTGGAGAACCATGGTGGGGCGGACGGACGGGCCGTGGCGGTTGGTGTGGGCGGGGCTGTGGGCGGGCGCAATACGCCGACCGTGCTCAACGCGGCCTATCAAAAACGCCTGTTCTGGGACGGTCGTGCGGTATCGTTGGAAAAACAGGCCGCGGGACCAATTCTCAATCCTATCGAGATGGCGATGCCCTCGCCCAAAGCCGTCGTCGCCCGTGTTAGGACCGACCCGTTCTATCCGGAAGCCTTCAGGCGGGCGTTCGGCGACGCCGGTATCAGTATAAAAACCATTACTCAGGCCTTGGCCACCTTTGAGCGAACCCTGGTGACCGCCGATACGCCGTATGACCGTTTTGTCGCCGGAGATGAAACGGCGCTAACGCCACGGCAGAAGCGGGGGATGCACAAGTTTGGCGCATTGGGCTGCGACGGCTGTCATGCCGGGCCCAATTTCAGTGGGGCGAGTACGGTTGGTCCCCAACGCCCTTACGCCCATCTGCGAACCGATAGATTGCCCGAAGATCAGGCCGCACTGTTAAATCGTGACAAAGGGCGAGGCGGGGCGTCTTCTTCCCTGGGGCTCTGGCGGATACCCTCCCTGCGCAATGTCGCCTTGACGGCCCCTTACTTTCACAATGGCTCAATCGACAATTTGCGTGAGGCCGTTCGCATCATGGCGCGTGCTCAGGTTAATGCCGAACTGCTTGCGCCTGATGAAACGCCTGAGATGGAAAGGCTGCAATGGGACGGCAAGCGTCGCCGTTTTTCCGTATCAACGAGCAAATATGTCACCGATGAAGACATTACCGACATCGTCGCCTTTCTCCATGCCCTAAGCGGACGTCCTTCGTCTCCAACAAAAAAGCAGTCTTCTGTAGCTCAGGATACAGAACGGGCCCGCCGGGCTTTGTAGGGTCGCTTCCGTCAACCATCACAGGAAGGGCTAGCCCCATGCAACCGATGAAGTTTTTTGTCGATACCCACGACGTTCAAAAAGAGACCTTTCCGGCCGGGTTAACGCCGGAGCAGTTTGAAGGCTTTTTCGCCGAATACCAAAAGGCCTGTCAGGAGGAGAACGTGGTCATTCTGCGCCTCCACGTCGCCTATGACGATGGCAAGGCCTTTTGCTTCAACATGGCGCCCGATGCCGACTGCATCCGCCGCGCCCACGAACGTGTCGCCTTACCGTTCGATTCCATTTCCGAAGTCAAGACGGCGACGCCGGGCGATACGTTTTTCCGGCCCCAATCGTCTTAACCCCGACCAACGTTTTTACCTGATAGATAAAAGGAAACGACCCATGAAAAATATTCTCAAAACCCTTGCCGTTGGTTTGGCGATGGTTGCCGCAACGGTGACTTCCGTTGCCTCGGCTGCTGAAACCGCTCTTCCGGCATTCGACAAGGCCCGTACGGCAATCGTTATCACCGACCCGCAGAAGGACTTCCTTGATGAAAAAGGTAAGCTCTACGGGCTGGTTGCGCCGAACATGAAAAAACTCGGGACGATCAAGAATATCGAAACCTTGATGCAGGCGGCGAAATCGAAAAACATGACCCTGGCCGTCGATCCGTTGGTCTACACCAAGCTCGATATCGATTGGTCCAACGCGGGCGCATTGCAGCGTCAACTGTTGGATATGAAGGCCCTTTACAGCGATTCACTCGATCCTGAGAAATTCGAGGGAACGGGGGCCGATTTTTACGAGCCCTATAAGAAGTACATCAAGGACGGCAAAACCGTCGTCGTCGCGCCCCACAAGATGTATGGGCCGGAAAGCAACGACCTGATCTATCAGTTGCGCTCTCGTGGCATCAATACGGTCCTGCTGGGCGGTCTGGTGGCCAATCTTTGCGTCGACTCGCACATGCGGGCGCTGATGGAAAACGGCTTTAAGGTCTATGTGGTGAAAGACGCCGTGGCCGCGCCGGGCGAGGAAGCCTATCAGGCGGCCCTGGTCAACTACGGCATGATCGCCAATGGCGTTTTGACCACTGCCCAGGCGACCAAAGCCTTGAACTGATAACAATATGACCGATCCGGTTGCGCCCCCCGATAACCGGGTCGGTCTCCTCCCGTTGACGCCAGCCCAGGAAAGGTGACAATACGTCTGCCCAGCCTGTGGTTTGCGTCGATGGGGGCTTTTAAGAGGGAAGGCTATACGATGGAGTTCATCGAAAACCTGAGTGAAACGGGCCGCCATATCTTTACCCAGCATTTGATCCGCAAGTCGTTCGCCAAGGGCGATGCGGTGATCGATAAAGGCGATAGCGTGTCGGGGGCTTATTTCGTGTTGAGCGGCGCATTGCGCGTCTTCACCCTGAGCCCGGATGGCAAGGAGGCGACGCTTTATCGCATGGCTGTCGGCGATACCTGCGTTCTGGCGCTCAATAGTTTGTTCAACGATATTCTCTACCCGGCCTGGGTCGAGGCCAAGGAAGATACGACAATCGGCGTTTTGCCCGGCGTGGTCTACCGGCAATTGTTTAGCGGCGAGGCCGCCGTTCAGGACATTACCATGCGCGCCCTGTCGTCCGCCGTTTTCGGGCTGATGACCGAGCTTGAGGTCCGCCATGCCTATACCCTCGATCAACGGTTGGCCAGCTATCTCCTGACCCGGGCGAAAAGCGATGGGGTGGTCTATAACACGCAGCAGGAAATCGCTTCCGAAATCGGCACCAGCCGTGAAGTGGTCGGCCGGTTGATGGTCCAGTTTTCCTACCGCAATCTCATCGAGTCGGGCCGAGGACGGGTGATTCTCCTCGACAAACCGGGCCTCAACGCCGTGGTCAATTATAGGAGCGGGACAGGCGGCAAATAGCGCAACCAAGTATTCGTCACTTAATCATCCGTTCGCCGGCCAGAAGGTCTTCGACGAAAAAGGCGACCAGTTCGTTGCGGTCGCGGACCTTGGCTTTGTCAGATTATTGCAACTCTGCAATAATTACTTCTATCACGAAACTATAGTGTTTGCCTGGCCAAGTATGTCGGGGATGGCAGGTCATAGGGACTCTGCGTTTTCTTTCAATACGATATCCAGCATTTTCTAAGTAGTAGTCATAGTTGTGCAGCATCATGTGCCCGCCGGAGGGGATTGTCTGTCGGTTCGATCCGGTAAAAGACGGGAGCGCATATGTACTCTCGCTATAAGTTAGCCCTTCAATCACAGCAATTCGCGTGATTCCCATATCTGAGCAACACTTATAAAATTCTACGATCTGATCAGGGAACATGAGGACTGTTGTCCGGCTATGATAGAGAAATGAGGGGCTGTCGGTTAAGTACGGAGCCACTGCATCTTTATAATCCCCATCAAGAAACCTCAGATTTTTTTGTCTAAATTTCTTTTCATTAAGCTTTTTTGCTACAGGGGAGCGGTCATAGCCAATGACCATTAAATCTGGAAAATCCATCGCCAAATCAACTTCTAACCCTCCGTAAAGGGTTCCAAAGTTAATGATTTGCTTTGGTGCAATTTGTTCGATAGCGGCTTTAACCTCTTCTCGAATAATTCCCGCCAAATGCATTGTATCATTTTCAAAGTAGCTTTTTTCCCGAGAGTATTCCTTCTGGTAGGTTTTCCAGCCTGATTTTTGGTTCTCTTCATAGGAGTATGTATCAACAATTCCCTGACCGTACGTTTCGCGTTCGGTGGAATTCATGAGAATGAATTTGTCAAAACGCTCTATGCCATCTTTGACCCGTTCCTGAAATTTCTCGGGTAAAAAATTAGCCATCAAGGGGATCAAACTATTGGCTTCCGCATCGCGCCCTTGCGCTGCCAAGAGACCAATCAGACGACCAAGCACCCGATCTGATTTTTTGGCGACCTGTGGAACAGAATGAATAAAGGAAAGTCCAGCATTTGCCCCTTTTGAAATCGTAAGGTACCGGGCAAGTGTTTCAACTATGAATGCTGATTCCGGTTCATATTGTCGAGCGACACTGGCCAGTCTAATGGCCGATTCTAGATCATCCAGAAGGTAGGCGCCATATGCCCACATTGCATGCTTGAAGCCCTCCGGCAGAATGTATGCCTCCGAGTTTTCAGAAAAGCTACGTAACCCCTCGACAGGATCGAAAGCTAAAAATGAAGCGATTTCATCATAAGCCGCGATGCTTGAAGTGGCATATTCAGAAAAGTGTTTTTCAAGTAGGCAATTTAAATGTTTCATTTTCGATGGCGATTGGTGCTCTGAAAGGGCGACCTGATTAAGGGCGCTGGATTCTCAAATCAAGTGCAACACCTGAGATTTTCGAAAAATGCTTCGGCGGGTGTTTTGTCTCTTTGCTTTTTTGGTGTTTGACCCCTGGCGGTGGGATAATGGTCTTGCGTGTTGCAGCTTGGAATATAAACGGCTTTATGGCTGCTCTCTACCCCGAGCTTGTAGTCGTGCGGTCCGCTTGGGGTGAGGCCACATGTCATATAACGAAATCCAGATTCTTAGTAGCTCAGATTAGGGGAAAGAGTTCGAGTTATGCCGTAACGCAACCAAGTATTCGTTACTTAATCATCCGTTCGCCGGCCAGAAGGTCTTCGACGAAAAAGGCGACCAGCTCGTTGCGGCCGCGGACCTTGGCTTTTTGATAGATGGCGCTGCTTTGGCTTTTGACGGTGCCAGTCTTGGTGTCCCGGAGGTCTGCGATCTCCTGGGTCGACATTCCTTTGATTAAAAGCAACGCCACGTCCCGTTCGGACGGTGAAAAATTCCACTCGTTGAAATGACGGTTGATGACGTCGAGCAGTTCGCCCGAGGCGACCTGGACGGAGGCTTTCGCCTGTCGGTGTTCTTTCAACAGATGAACGATTTGACGGCCGATAACGACCAGGGCGACGGCCAGGGCGACTACGGATATCAGCTCGATATGTTCATGCCCGAACCAAGTCGTGTTGATATCGATGCGCAGCACATCGGCTGCCACGTCGATCAAAAAGAACGACTCGCAAATCGCCATGACGATGAAGGAGAAAATTAGAGACTTTAATTGAAATCGCTCAGTTCCGGCGTTGTTCATTTCTGTCTTCCCCTTCGCGCCGCCCAAGTGCCGCTGCTTGCTTTAATCGTCGTCATAGTCGCCATTTTTAGCCCGCGGGTGGCAGGCGAGACAATTGGCTTTTGTTTTAACTCTCGGGTCGTTCCAGGCATAGGCGGGAACTTCCTCGTTGTGTTCACGAATCCAATAGGGAATGTCGGTGATTCGCATGGGGGTCCAGCTATCCTTGACGCCGCGCAGAAACTTACCGCTCCACCAGCCGGAGTCGGAGGCGTTTTCTAAATGATAGTTAAGAATATACTTGCTCTTTTCGGCGCTGAGAGAGGCGTCTTCGCCGAAATGATTGGGCAGGGTCGCCATGATTTTCTCCCAGGAGCGCTTGGGCAGCATTTGGGGTTGGAAAGCCATGTGGCAGGCGCCGCATTCGTCGATCACCATTTTGTCATCGACGGGGCGGTATCGCTCGTCAGCTTGCGCCTGGGCGATTGAAAGGGCGATGAGGGCGAGGCCTAAGGGCAGTTTGCTTTTGAAAGACATGACGGTCTCCGAATTGGATGGTTATTGGGTCAGCATGAAGGTGATGAAGTCGCCTTTTTCACGCGCCGTGCAGGCCCGCCCCAAGACGCTATTGCAATTGCGACGGAACCATTTTTCCACCTTCGCAGGGTCCGTGTAGCGGTTTGAGGAAGCCGAAGCGGCCAGAGGGGCAATGGTTTTTCCCGCCCTGGTCAGGCCTGCCTTGAGGGGGCTTTCCGTGTGGCAGGACGTGCAGGATGGCGTTTCCGGCTTCCCCGTGTTGTGGCGTGATAAGAACAAATCCCGGCCGCGCTCTGCCGTGAATTCTTTAAAATCGGGAGAGTCCGATTTTGCCTGCTGGGCGTATTGGTCGAGAAGCGGGGATGCGCTAGCAGGTTGGTTTGGGGCGAATGCCAGGACCACGGCAAACGCTAAGAACATGGGTTTCATGATTTCACTCCTTTGGGAACGTCGATGCGGGCGTCGTCGAACCGTCCGGTTTCCGCATCCTTATGGCAGGCGTTGCAATTGACCTTCGAGCCGACCGCTTTGTGTTTGAAGGCTTGAGGCTTGAAGTCGTCGTGTTTCTTTTGCCAAAACCGGGTATCGGTCATGCGGTGGCTTGGCGTATCGACCCGGCCGATTTTATGGGCCGCTTCGGTGTCGAATTTTTCGGCGTCATTTTCTTTGAGGAACGATGCGATGAATTCTGTTTTTTGCGGGTTGAGACTGGCGTCCTCACCGTAATGGTCCCCCAGATTTTCCATCAGCGTCCGCCAGCTTGCGAGGCTGCGCAGGCTAGGGTGATAGGGTGAATGGCAGTCGCCGCATTCCTGCTTATAGGTTGCCGGGAGCGGGGTGGTCCTGGCTTGGGACTCCCCGACCGTTACCGCGAGATAGACAATCCCTAAGACGGTTGAGGCGAGGGCCAGGGTGCCAACGAGATTATGCCAAAGCGTTACCGGCTTTTCGTCAGATGAAAGTGTTTTCCGGCCATCGATCATCGCGGGAACGACGCGATGCTTGAAAAAGACGGTTTCAACCAGAACGCCCGCCAGGTGAACTCCGATAAGAGCCATCAATAGCCCGGCGAAAAATTCGTGAATTTCCTCGGTAAACTTGCCCAGCTTATATCCAACGACGGTGCTGAAAGGACCGTTGTTTTCCTGGCCGCCCCAAACGATGAAGCCGGTAATAAGCAAGGCGGTGAGAGAAGCCAGCAGCAAAACGATCATCCAAGCGCCGACTGGATTGTGCCCGGCATAGGCTTTTGAGCGTCCGTGCAATAGCTCACGCAAATGGGCTTTCAATTCTGCGGTTTTGAGAGGGAAGCCGCCAAACCGGCTGTATCGACTGCCGACGACGCCCCACAAAAGACGGAAGAGCAACAGTCCGCTCAAAACGTAACCGGCGGTGGCGTGAACGTTGAGCCACCAGTCCGGTAAAAAATATCCCGTAATCGATGCGACCAGAACGGCCGCCACCATTGACCAATGGAAAAGCCGAAGGGGCAAATCCCAGATCATAGGGTTGGAAGCAGGGCCGCTATTGCCATCGGTCGACATTTTGGTTTTCCGCGTTCGTTGATTGATGGCGCAAAGATGAGCGGGAAACGGTGAGTGAACAATCAACCGGAAAGGCAAGATAAGCGGCTTATAACTTTGGTTTATGCCTATTGGGGCCGGAGCGGGGTGCCTAAATGAGGTGTTCGGGCTATACTCGCGGCGGATCGAAACAGGGAAAAAGTGAAAAGGCCAAATGACCGATGTAGGGAATGTAAACGGAGCGGCGGAGTCGCCGTATTTTTTTAAAGAGATGTCGGGCCGTGTTCTTTGGCTAACGTTCAGCCAACCGCAAAAGGGCAACGCCTTATCGCTTGGCGCTATTGCGGCCTTAAAACAGGCGCTCGGTGAGGCCTATGCCGACAAGCGGGTCAAGGTGATCATTCTTGCCAATGAGGGAAAAATCTTTTGCGCCGGGCATGATCTGAAAGAGATGTCGGCAGGTGATGGCGTGAAGGAAAATCGGGCCGCTCAGCGAGAGATATTTGATCGTTGCACGGAAATGATGATGGCCATTCTGCATGGTGACAAACCGGTTATCGCCTGCATCCAGGGTGTCGCCACGGCGGGCGGGGCGCAACTGGTGGCGACCTGCGATCTGGCCGTGGCCGCCAAAACGGCGCGGTTTTGCACACCGGGGGTCAGCCTGGGCGGTTTTTGTACTACCCCACTGATTGGGGTGGGGCGCAATATGCACCGCAAACACGCTATGGAAATGGCGCTGACCGGCGATATGTTCGATGCCGAGGATGCGGTTCGTTTCGGGCTGATCAACAGGGCCGTGCCGGATAACCAACTGCGCGAACAAACCGAAGCCCTGGCGCAGAAGATTGCCGCCAAATCGAGCGAAGCGATCCGGCTCGGCAAGAAAGCCTTCTATCAGCAGATGGACATGCCCATCGAACAGGCCTACCTATTCGGCATCGATAAGATGATTGAGGTCAATACCGGTGAAGACGCCCGCCGGGGCATCAAGGCGTTTTTCACCAAGCAAAAACCCGTTTGGCAAGATGAGGAATAAAACCATGCCGCTGACCGATACCGCCGATCTGCAGTCTCTTTTGACGTCCGCTAAAACCATCGCTATCGAAATCGCCAGCCCGAAGGAGGAGCGGACGTCCAATCAGGTGATGCGGTTTTTACTTAGCCAGGGGTACGACGTCTATCCGGTTAATCCGGGGTTTGCGGGCCAGGAAATTGCCGACCGGGAGGTCTATGGCAGTCTTGAGGATATCCCCGTATCCATTGATATCGTGGATGTTTTTAGAAAATCAGAGGCCGTTGAGCCGATTGTCGAGCGGGCGATTGGCGCTGGAGCGAAAGCCGTTTGGATGCAGCTCGGGATTGTCAATGAGGAAGCCGCCAGAAAGGCTGAGGCCGCAGGGCTTCAGGTGGTGATGGACCGATGTACGGCCATTGAGCTAAAACGAATGCGCGGCATGGTTTAAGGAGGAGTCTTGATTTTTATATGAAAAAGATAGGTGTGGTCCCGGGCAACTTCATTGTATAGTGAATTGTTTTTAAATGACCGTATGCAAAATACGGCGCTTTCGCTCGAACTATAAAGTAATACTGGATGGGTGAATTTATTCAGTTTCTGGGGCCGGAACAGGATCTTTCTGTCGCCTACCTGGGGGAATACGACCTTACGCTCGTCGCCTTATCGGTTTTGACGGCGATTTTTGCATCCTTCATGGCGCTTGAAATTTCCGGTCATCGAGGCCGGGCTAAAGGCGGTATCGAGCAGATCGTTTGGATTTTCCCCGGCGCTCTGGCGCTCGGTGGCGGGGTCTGGGCGATGCACTACATTGGCATGCTGGCTTTCAGCCTGCCCTGTGGGGTCAACTACAATCTCATCAAAACGGCCTTTTCGATTTTTCCCGGCATCATAGCCAGCGGCGTGGCGCTCTGGGTGATCAGCCGGGAGCATGCATCCCTTTGGCTTTTGGTTGTGGGCGGTGTGGTGATGGGGCTGGGGATTGGCGCCATGCATTATGCCGGTATGGCAGCCATGGAACTGGATGCGCTTATTTATTACTCTCCCTGGAAGTTCGCACTGTCCATTGGTTTTGCCGCCGTGCTCGCCATTTTGGCTTTGAGCGCCAAGTTTATCTTGCACAGCCAGGCCGTCGCTCTTCCTTCATGGGCTCAATCTTTGATTGGCGGGGTCTTCATGGGGGTCGCCATTGCGGGGATGCACTATATCGCTATGGAGGCGGCCTATTTCATTCCCCTGGAAAAAGGCTTCATCATCTCACCGGGCATTTCCCCTTCGGTTCTGGCGACCGGTATCGGCATCACCGCCATCGTGGTTTCGGCGCTGACCCTGGCGGTGTCCATCCTCGCCCGCCATATGGGCACGATTGAAAGGCTGGCCGAGGAAATCGAGAAAGGAAAGGCGGCGCAGAAGAATATTACCCGTCTCTCCAAGGCGGTCGAGCAGAGCCCGGCGACGGTAGTGATTACCAATGCCGAAGGGATTATCGAATACGTCAACCAGAAATTCACCGAAACCACGGGGTATACGCCGGAAGAAGCGGTTGGACGCAGCCCCAATATGTTGAAGTCCGGCCATACCAGTCAAAGGGAGTATGAGGCGCTTTGGCGGGCCATCTCAGCGGGCCGGGAATGGCGTGGTGAGTTCCATAATCGAAAGAAGGATGGGTCGTTCTATTGGGAGTCGGCGACGATTTCGCCGATCAAGGCCGAGAACGGCGCGATCACTCACTATCTGGCGGTTAAAGAAGATATCAGCCACCGCAAGAGGGATGAAGAGACCCTCAAAGAGCGCAGTCGAATGATCGAGCTGTTGCAACGGGTTGCGGTCATCGCCAACGAAACGGAAAAACCGGCGCAGGCCATGCAGGAATGCCTCGATCTGGTTTGCGAGTTTACCGGGTGGCCGGTCGGGCATGTCTTCGTCCTTGATGAGAAAGATGGAGAGCTGGAATCGACGGGCATTTGGTCGCTTCATCCGCCGGGAGAGTTTGAGACATTTAGGGAAGTGACCGAATCGGCCCGCTTCCCCTCAGGTGTCGGGTTGCCGGGCCGGGTGCTGGAGAGTGGTGAACCGACCTGGATTACCGACGTAACCAAAGACTCCAATTTTCCAAGGGCTCGGCACGGCATGGATATCGGTTTGCGGGCCGGGTTCGCCTTTCCCATTCATGCCGGGAGTGATGTCGTAGCGGTCTTTGAATTTTTCTCCAAGGAACCACGCGAGCCGCTTTCCAATATTTTCGAGGTGATGGCCCATATCGGCGCTCAAGTCGGCCAGGCGGTCGAGCGTAAGAAAGTGCAGAACGACCTGCAGAACAATGAGCAAAAGCTTCGTTCGATCATGGGGGCAAGTAATGTCACGGGTATCGTTTCCATCGATAGCGAGGGTAATCTCTCGACCTGGAACCCCGGCGCCGAGACCATGTTCGGCTATAGCGAAGAGGAAATGCTTGGCCGCCCGTTGCTTTCGGTGATCCCCGAAAGGTTTCGGGAGGAACATAAAGAAGGTCTCAAGCGAGCGGTCAAAACCGAGGACTATAAGGTGATCGGCAAAACGGTCGAGTTGTTCGGGCTGCGTAAAAACGGCAAGGAGTTTCCCCTCGCGTTATCCCTTGGTGTCTGGGAACAGGGGGGGCAGAAGTTTTTCAGCGCCATCATCAACGACATTACCGACCGTAAACAGGCGGAGAAGCGAATCAACCAACTCGCCTATACGGATTCCTTCACCGGAATGCCAAACGAAACCTATTTCAACGAAAAGCTCACTGAAGCGATTAACGAAAACCGCCGTGGGTTTGTCGCCACTATAGAGCTTTCGGGCATTGGCGATATCGTCGGGACTTTCGGTCTCGAAGCTTCCGAGTTGATTGTTTATGAAACCGGTTCGCGGCTTGGCGAGTTTATCAAGGGCCGCGGGGTGGCGGCGCGTACTGGGCCCAGGTTGTTCAAGGTCCTGTATCTGGCGAACAAAGACGAAGGGGAGAAGCGGCAGAAAGCGGCGGCCGACCGGCTCTATCAATTGGTTCGCGATCCGTTCGACCTTATGGGCTCGAATATTTTCCTCAATGTTTTCATGGGGGTGAGCCTTATCGACCCCGATGAATCAACCACCAAATCGATTTTAACCGATGTCGAGATCGCTCATCACGAGGTCAGCAAAATCCCGTCTGGAGGGCTTGAATATTTTGATGACATGATCAAGGAGAAGCTGATTCGCAACACTCAGGTTGTGGCTTGGCTTCATGCGGCCATCGAGAAAAACGAGTTCCAGCTTTTTTACCAGCCGCAGATCGACCTCAAGACCAAAGCCATTGTTGGATGTGAGGCGTTGGTCAGGTGGCAACGGGAAGACGGCGAATGGATTTCACCGGCAGAGTTCATTCCCATCGCCGAAAAATCCGGTTTGATTGAAGACATCACCATCTGGACGGTTGGCGAAGCTTGCCGCACCGGTGCTTCGTGGGCTGAAAGTCATCAGTTGAACCTACGCATAGGAATCAACATTTCGGCCGAAGAATTGGCCTCACTGGATTTTGTTCGCTATGTCTCGCGGTTTATCGAGAATACCGGGGTGCCGCCTGAGGTCCTGGAGTTTGAAATTACCGAAACGGCGCTCATGAAGGATGTCGGCGTGGCGTCGAAGAACCTGAACACAATGCGTAAAATGGGGTCGAGCGTTGCGGTGGACGATTTCGGCACCGGTCAGGCATCCCTCGCCTATTTAAAAACCTTTCCTATCGACCGGCTGAAAATCGATCAATCTTTCATCAAGGGGGCCCCGGAAAGCAAAGCCGATCAGGAGATTATTTCGACCATCGTTCAATTGGCCCATTCGCTCGATATGGACGTTATCGCCGAGGGCGCCGAGGAGAAGGACCATATCGATCTTCTCAAGTTGTTGGGATGTGATGAAGTGCAGGGGTATTATATCGGTAAGCCGATGCCCGCCGACCGCTTTCTTGAATTTGTTTCCGATTACGGTGAGACCCTGGATCAGGTAAAAAAGATGTAATATCTCTGGAGAAGTGACGGTAGTCACAGCCTTGGAGCCATTAAGGCATTAACCTTTTATCAGTCGAGCGACATTTTTCGCCCCTACCGCAAATTTTCAGCGCCGTTCGACGCGTAACCTGTCGAACTCGCCGCCTCTTAAAAAAGAGGCGGCTTTCTTATCAATTGGGGTGTTCCATTTATTTCTCCGGCACACCTTGCCAGAGCAGCTCGTAGCCAAGCTCTTTTGTCTCGGTGCAAAAAGTCCCCAGATGCTCGAACTTTTGCTTGAAGACATGATCGGCGTGGCTGGCTTCGTGTTGGTCGAAAGACTTCCAGTAAGTGACGATGGCGAGATGTTCTCCTTCCTCTCCCGGATCGCCGACCGATCCTTCGTCGCTGATGAAGCCGGCGTACTTGAAGACCTGACCGGCGAGAAAACCGCCTTTGTCATCGCCGTAGGTCTCTTTCACCGTATTGCACATTTCGCCCATAGCCATTTCCACATCGTCCATATCGGCATCAGGCTTTAGTTTGACGATGTTGAACAGCATGACCGATTCAAATGGTATTTTGACGGCGTCGAACATAATGAAACACCTCACATATTAGATCATTTGAATGTAAGGTGGGGATCGGCGGTCAGGCTTTCAAGAGGGTAAACGCCTCTTGACTACTCTGAGGGCGATTGCACTGGTTTGTCGAAGAAGTTTCCGAGTTTTTCTCTTTCTTCAGTTGTCATGTAATGGATCATCCGGGCCATTTTCTGATCGCTTTCAAGGATGTGGTGAACGATCCAGTGGCGGATGCGATTGCTGACCATCTCTTCATATTGCAGCTCGGGATCTTCGCGGAATTTCTCGATGAAGTCCGAATACTCGTTCAGCAAAGCATTGTGTTCGCTTTTGTGGTCTTGAAAGTCCTCATATTCAAAAGCCCGCATGACTCGTTCTTCGAGGGCGAAGTGCATTTCCAGCCGGGCGTATAGATTGCCGAGAATTTTCCTGATTTCGGCCAGTCCCTGCTCTTCGTTGAGCGCCTTGGTATAGGCGTTGAATTGCTCAATGAGATCGCGGTGCTCGTCGTCCAGTTCGGTGATGCCGATCAAAAAATCGTCATTCCAGGAAATCAAATTTGTCGACATGATGCGGCTCCTTTGCTGCATTCCGATGCGAAGGCTAACTTACAAGAAAATCATGTTCAAATTGCGGATGGTTGCAATTGATCATGGTTAGTTCCTCTGAATTTACAGAGGGTGCTTCTCGAAATGACTCAGGTTCTGGCCTGCATTCTGGCTAGGTCAGAAAGGAATTAGCCGACCATGGCCTCGGCTTGTTCGACCAAGGCGTAGTCGAAGAGTTTCTCGCTGGACAGGATGGCGATCATTCGTTCTTCGAGCATGATGATACCGCTCAGATATTCTTCGTCGGGCCGCTGATCCATCTTGGGGACCGGCAGGATGTGGCCTTGCTGAACGGTGACGATATCGGAAATGCCATCGACGAGAATGCCGATGTTGTGGCCGCCGACATTGATGATGATCACCACATGGGTCGGTGTGGGGTCGGTTTCGCCGAGGCCGAAGCGGGCGCGCAGGTCGAAAATCGGTAGGACCTCGCCACGCAGATTGATGACGCCGCGGACGAACTGCGGCGTGTTGGGCATCTTGCGGGTATCCGACCAACCCTTGATCTCGCGCACCGACATGATGTGGACGCCATATTCTTCATCGCCTAGCGTGAAGGTGATGAACTGGCGGGATTCTTCATCCCGGTTATGCACTTCATTGTAATCGACGTTGGCTGGCATGGTCGGGTTTCCGCTGAATTGCCCTGTTCGTTTCTCGTCCCGGGCCGTTCGACCGGCCCGCGTTACGCCTATTAAACCGTGACCGGGGAAGTTTGGTCAAACGAAAGATTAAAAAAGCAGGGGAATTTGAACCCTTTAACGCTGTTTTTGCCTGCTTCCGTCAGCCAGCCAGCCTGGCGATCATGTAACCGGCGACGACGGCGGTGCCGATGACGCCCGCGACATTGGGGCCCATGGCGTGCATCAGCAGAAAGTTTTGCGGGTCGGCGCGCTGGCCTTCGACTTGGGAAACCCGTGCCGCCATGGGCACCGCCGAAACCCCGGCCGAGCCGATGAGCGGGTTGATCGGGTTCTTCGGCGAAAGTTTGTTCATCGCCTTGGCCATAAGGACGCCCGAAGCGGTCGCAATGCCGAAGGCGACCACGCCGAGCCCCAAAATCATCAAAGTTTCGACCTGAAGGAACCGCTCACCGGTCATGGTGATCCCGACGCTGGTGCCGAGGAAGATGGTCACCACGTTGATCAGTTCGTTCTGGGCGGCCTTGGAAAGCCGTTCGGTCACCCCCGATTCGCGTAGAAAATTGCCGAGCATCAACATGCCGATGAGCGCCGAAGCGGCCGGGACGAGCAGGATGCAGATCACCGTGACGGCCAGGGCGAAGATGAGCTTTTCAAGCCGCGAGACGGGGCGCAGGGAACGCATACGGATGGCGCGCTCCTTTTCGCTGGTCAGGGCGCGCATGATCGGCGGTTGAAGCAGGGGCACCAGCGCCATGTAACTATAGGCCGCCACCGCGATGGGGGCTAAAAGCTCGGGGGCCAGCTTGTTGGAGAGGAAGATGGACGTCGGCCCGTCGGCCCCGCCGATAATACCGATGGCGGCGGCTTGTTCGGGTGAGAAGCCGAGAAATATCGCGCCGAGGAAGGTGGCGAAAACGCCGAACTGGGCGGCGGCTCCCAATAACAGGGTGCGCGGATTGGCGATCAACGGGCCGAAGTCGGTCAGTGCGCCGACCCCCATAAAGATCAGCGGCGGGAAGATTTCCAGGTGGACGCCTTGGGAAATGTAATGGAACAGGCCGCCCGGATGGTCGCCGACGGGGGCGTTGACCATGCCCTCGGTCGGTAGGTTGGCCAGCAGTGCGCCAAATGCGATGGGCACCAGCAGCAGGGGCTCGAATTTTTTGTAAACGGCCAGGTAAAGCAGGCCCAGAATGACCCCCCACATGACCAGCATCTGCCAGGTCAGGTGTTTTATGCCGGTGAGCGCGATGGCGTCGGAGAGGGTTTCCATGGGGCGGCGGTTCCTATGCGAGGGTCATGAGTACCTGGCCTTCCTGAACGGAAGCGCCTTCGCTCACCGAGATGGCTTTGACCGTCCCATCCTTTGGGGCGACCACGTCGGTATTCATTTTCATCGCTTCAAGCTTGAGCAATGTGTCGCCCTGTTTGACCGTTTGCCCGACGGTGACCTCCACCTTGGAGACGACGCCCGCCAGGGAGCTGACCACATCGCCCGGTTCGGCCGCTTTTGCGGTCGACTTCTGCTCGGTGGTATGGGGCGGTGGGTGACCGGTCGCCGCGTTGGCGGTGGAAACCGGCAGGGGAGCGGATGTGGGAGGTGGCGCGTCGTCGATCCCCCCCAACTCTTCGACAGTCACCGTATAGTCGGCGCCGTCAACGGAAACGCGGAAAGTTCTCATCTCTTCCTCTTCGGTTTGGGGCGGTTTTCAGGAGCGGCATGCCAATCCCAGCGAACCCGGTGGCCTGCAGCCTGTTCGTAGCGGCCTTCTTCTTCCCAGGCCAGCGTCCGGTGGGCCGGGGCGGAAACGGAGATAATCCGGTAAGGCTCGTCGATGATCTGGGCGAGAACGGCCGAAATGGCGGCCACATGTTCGGGCGGCACGCCGTCATAGGTCAGGCGCTCTTCGTCTTCCTTTAGGGTTGTATGGCCTCGGCGCGGTTTGAAGCCGAGCCCGACCAGGGCGCAAATGCCCCAGAGAGCGGCGAGGACCGCGAGGACAATGCCGAAACCGCTGGCTATGAAGGTGACATGCTCCATGGTTTAAGGCCTACAAGGGGATGTTGCCGTGTTTCTTGGGCGGGCGGGTTTCACGCTTGGAGAGCAAGGTGCGGAGAGCCAGGGCGATGGCGGGCTTGGTGCGCGCCGGTTCAATGACGTCCTGAATGAACATCTTGCCTGCCGAAAGGTAGGGCGAAGCGAACTCCTCGCGGTATTCTGCGGCCAGTTCAGCGGCCTTGGCGGCCCGGTCGTCGGCTTCGCTCAGTTCCTTGCGGTAGAGGATATTGACCGCGCCTTCGGCCCCCATGACGGCGATTTCAGCCGAGGGCCAGGCCAGCACCAGATCGGCCCCCATATCCTGGCTGCACATGGCGAGGTAGGCGCCGCCGTAGGCCTTGCGCATGATCACCGTGATCTTGGGTACGGTGGCCGAGCCGTAGGCGAACAGCATTTTCGCGCCGTGGCGAATGATGCCGCCGCGCTCCTGATTGACGCCGGGCAGGAAGCCGGGCACGTCGACCAGGGTGACGATGGGGATATTGAAAGCGTTGCAGAAGCGGATAAACCGCGCGCCCTTGTCCGATGCGTCGATATTGAGAACGCCCGCCATATGCATGGGCTGGTTGGCGACGACTCCCGTCACCACGCCGTCGATCCGGCCGAAGCCGACGACGAGATTGGGGGCGAATTCCCGCTGGACTTCGAGAAACCGACCGTCGTCCATCAAGCGGCCGATCACTTCCAAGACGTCGAAGGCCTGCTTGGGGTCTTCCGGAATAATTTTGTCGAGCCAGACGTCCGGCGTGATGGAGAGGGTGTCATCCGTCCGGTGGGGCGGGTCCGTCATGTTGTTGGACGGCAGGTAGGAGAGCAATTCGCGGACGATGGTCAAGGCATGGGCGTCATTATCGGCGATAAAATGAATATTGCCGCTGACCGAAGCATGAGCCTCGGCGCTGCCGATTTCCTCCATGGAGGTGACTTGCCCGGTGGCCGCTTTGATGACCTCGGGGCCGCAGATGAACATGGTGGCGCTGTTGCGCACCATGATGATGAAATCCATGAGCGCTGGAGAATAAGAAGCGCCGCCCGCGCAGGACCCGGCGATCACCGCAATCTGCGGCACCACGCCGGAGAGCCGGACGTTGCGGTTGAAGACCTTGCCGTAGCCCGAGAGGGATTCGACGCCTTCCTGAATGCGTGCGCCGCCCGAATCGTTGAAACCGACGACCGGCATGCCGGCCTTGCCCGCATAGTCCATGACCGCGCAGATTTTTTCCGCATGGACCCGACCGAGCGATCCGCCCGCTACGGTGAAATCCTGGCTGAACGCCGCGATGGGGCGACCATCGACGAACCCCGTTCCGCTGACCACGCCGTCGCCCGGCAGTTCCTTGTTTTCCATACCGAAATGATGGGTTTCGTGGCGGGCATGGAGGCCATATTCCTGAAAGGTGCCTTTGGAAAAAAGTCCTTCGAGCCTTTCGCGCGCCGTCATCAGGCCCTTTTCGTGGCGCGCCGCGATTTTTTTCTCGCCGCCCCCTTTAAGCGCCTTCTCTCGCCGGTTCTTAAGGGTGTCCTGAAGTTTTTTCGATATGGCCATCGGCGCTCCCCGTTCGTCATGGCGACTTTATAAAGGCGTTTTTTTGTTTCGCCTCGCCATGCTGGCATTTTTTTTCTCTCCTGTCACGGTGGGGTTGCGGGAAAACGATCCATGCCGTTATGGTGATCTTCCGTAAAGGGGAGGTTCAGCCCCTAATGGTCAAAAAAGGGGCGGTGATATGCGTGATTTAGCTAATGATTTCAAAGATGAAAGCGAAGCGCTTTATGAGTTGATCGCACCTTTGAAGGAAGCCCGATTGTTCGTGCCGACCCGGTTCAAGGATTGGACGATTGACGACGTGATCGGGCACCTGCATCTGTGGAACGTGGCGGCCGATTTATCCTATGAAGACGAAGCCGGTTTTGCCGCCCTGATGGATGAGCTTTTGCCGCAGATCATGGCCGGGGAAAGCCATGTGGCGGTGACACGCCGTTGGCTCGATGGCTTGAAAGGCAAAGCCCTGATCGAAGCATGGCGGGATTTTTATCTGCCCATGGTCGAGCGGTTCGCTGAAGCCGACCCCAAGCAGCGGGTCAAATGGGCTGGGCCCGACATGAGTGTGCGTTCGTCCCTCACTGCGCGGTTGATGGAAACCTGGGCGCATGGTCAGGCGGTCTACGATCTTCTGGGGGTTGAGCGGGTCAATACGGATCGCATCAAGAATATCGCGGTGCTCGGCGTCAATACCTATGGCTGGACCTTCAAGAACCGTAAAATGACGCCGCCGGGTGAGCCGCCATATGTCAAACTGACCGCACCTTCGGGAGCCGTTTGGGAATGGAACGAGCAGGACGCCGAAAATTGTGTAACCGGAAGCGCTGAAGAATTTTGCCAGGTGGTGACCCAATGCCGTGCGCTTGGCGATACGGATTTGCAGATCGCCGGAGAAGCGGCAAGCCAATGGATGGAAAAGGCCCAGTGCTTCGCCGGTCCGCCGGAAACGCCGCCGGAGCCGGGCCATCGGCGACAGAACGCAGGCTGATCGAGTGGTGGGCGATCCGTTTCATCTGGGTATCTTGATCGCGGCGGGTTTTTTCGCCGGTGCGCTCAACGCCATTGCGGGCGGCGGCAGTTTCTTAACCTTTCCAGCCCTTGTTTACGTGGGGGTGCCGCCCATTCCGGCCAACGCAACCAGCACGGTCGCCGTATTCCCCGGCTACCTGAGTAGTGCGTTGGGATTTTTAAAGGAAATCAAAAGCTTTGGAATGAAGCCGCTGCTCAAATTGGTGGGGTTGGCGGTGGTGGGCGGCGTTGCGGGGAGCTTGTTGCTGCTGGTGACGCCGGGCGATGTCTTTCGATTCATCGTCCCCTATCTTTTGTTGTTCGCAACGGTTCTCTTCGCTTTTGGCGATAGGGTGTCGGTCTATCTGGCGAAGCACCGAACGGACGGGGCCTCCAAGGCCTGGCTGTCCACTCTGGCGGTCAGTACCTACGGCGGTTATTTCAACGGGGGGCTGGGGATTGTCTTGCTGGCGTTGTTTTCGGCCCAAGGCTACCGCGATCTCAACCTGATGAACGGGTTGAAGAACGTTATTTCGTTTATCCTATCCGCCGCCTCCATCGCCACCTTCGCCGTCGCCGGGATCGTCGAGTGGAACGAAGCGGCCGTTATGGCGGTCGCCGCGACGGTGGGCGGTTACGCCGGGGCGACCGTCGCCAAACGTCTTCCCAAGCGCATCGCCCGACGTTTCATCGTCTGCGTCGGGTTGGTCATGACTGTTCTATTTTTCGTCACTTGAGCTCCGGTTTTTTAATGCAGGAGGCCTTTTCCTTGTCCCTGTCCACGTCAATCATCATGGCGACAATTTCCGTCAGATTTTCAGGCTCCCCAAGATTGTCCGGTAGCAGATAGGACATTTTCTCAAGGAACCTCTCATAGTCGTACTGATAGTTTGAGACGCTGAGCTTCAAGGTTTTTTTAGACTTGAGTTTACACTGACGCACTTTATTGATTTTCTGGAAACGTTCCCAGAAATCGGGGACGCCCTGGGGCGAAAACCAAATGAGGTCCAGCCATTCAGCCCTTTCGGCAAAGGACATGAACTCCTCATCAAACATGGGAACCGGCCCTTTGGCTTGCCCTGCCGTGTAAATAATGGGTGAGAAAAACGTTGGGGCTACGCCTGCGATGAGGGCGTAGCTAACCTGATTGTTTTTCCCAAGAGCCGCATGGGCTCCTTCCAATTCTTTGGCGGAAAACGATACGAACGTGATGGGGGCTTGTGGGCCTTTCTTTCCCCTTTTGAATGGTTGCCTACGAGAAGAAGCCGCCGACTTATTGTTTAACTTCGTTACATATTTGGCGACTGCTTGGCCGACCTTCCGACCGGCTTCGCCACAGACCCGGCCGTTATTGAGGACTCTTTTCTCTTGGTTTTTCTGATCAGGGCGCTGACACTCCCTCTCGGCCTTGAGTTCAATATAGAGCCCATGAGTGTGGTAGTAGGTGTCGTTGAAATATTTGAGAACCTCTGAAAACCGGTTTTTATTAAAGTGATCCCATGCCTTGTGCTGATGATTGGCAAGGAGTTTCCAATCCGGTTCGTCGTGAATGATGAAAAAACACTCTTCCCCAGGGGCGCAGACTGTTTCCGATTCCGATGGAGGGGGGGTGTGTACGTCGATTTCAATGGAATCGATGTGGCCAGATGTAAACGCCCGATCCATCAGAGTTTTAATGTTCTCGGCTTTAGGGGGGCAGCGCTTGCTCCAAACGTTGCCGCGGATGTATCCCTCTTCGCCTTCCTTTTCCACACGCATCGGGAAAGTGCGATAAGAAGCGGCCTGGTGCCCGACAATCTCTAGCTTTCCTTCCTTGCAGAAGGGCAGCTTTTCACAGGAGGTTTCGACTCTGGCGAAATAGTCTTTCAGAGGTTCGTCAGGTTTTACCCTGCCGGGACTGGCTATCCAGTCTTTATTTGCGCAGGCCGATAGGAAACCAAGAAAAAACAGAACCAACAGTTGCTTCGAAAGATTGGACAAACGGCTCATTCTTTCCCTCCCTTTTAAGGTTGCAACTAGGTCAGGACCCATTAATCCGATCCATTCTGCGTCGAAAGGTCTTGAAAGGGAATGACCCTTCCTGCGACCTCTCTCCTTGCCCTCGGCTAAATAGAAGGAACTGAATTGCATCAGATTAATGAGTCCTGACCCTAAACCTATGCGGCTCCTTTTGCCGGGACACAATAATATACACTAAAGGTTGTGTGTCAGCCAATTGTCGTCTCTATGCTTGAGCGGGTTTCAATTGCGGGAGACTGTGGCGAAAGAAGGATATCCCCGGAATGCGGAACAATGCGGCGCCGAATTGAAATCCGATATTGCGCAATAGGAAACGTCCCTGGCGTTCGGGATAATAAGAGCGTCATACCTCTTTTCTTCCCTAAAATGACTCTAATGTTTGACGTGTTAGCGCCATCTAAATTATAAAGTTCTAATATGACTCGTTTCCCATGAAGAAGGAAAGCGGGGCTGGGAGGCTAAAAACAAGCACAAAACTGGAAGGCGGACCCTTGCTGGATCAGGCTGCAGGGCGCGACGCGAGCGCCGGACATACGGAAGTCAAAACCACCACCTGCTATATGTGCGCCTGCCGCTGCGGCATTCGGGTGCACTTGAAGGATGGCGAAGTCCGTTATATCGAAGGCAACCCCGATCATCCTTTGAACAAAGGGATCATCTGCGCCAAGGGCGCTTCGGGGATCATGAAGCAGTATTCTCCGGCCCGGTTGCTCAAACCCTTGAAGCGTAAAGAGGGCGCCGAGCGCGGGACGGGTGAATTCGAAGCGATCAGCTGGGATGAAGCCTTCGATACCCTGGAAGAACGCTTGAAGCACATCCGTTCGACCGACCCCAAGAAGCTGGCCTTCTTCACCGGGCGCGACCAGATGCAGGCGCTGACCGGTATGTTCGCCAAGCAGTACGGCACGCCCAACTACGCCGCCCATGGTGGGTTCTGCTCGGTCAATATGGCCGCCGGGATGATCTATACCATCGGCGGATCGTTCTGGGAGTTCGGCGGTCCCGATCTCGACCGGGCCAAGCTCTTTGTGATGATCGGCACGGCCGAAGACCACCACTCAAACCCGATGAAAAAGCATCTGGGCGAGTTCAAGCGCAATGGCGGGCGGTTTATCGCCGTCAATCCGGTGCGCTCGGGCTATGCGGCGATTGCCGATGAGTGGATTCCGATCAAGCCGGGCACCGACGGAGCCCTTTTGCTGGCGCTCATTCATGAGATCATCGAATTGGGCCTCTATGACCGGGACTTCCTGATCCGCTATTCCAATGCCGCCGAGTTGATCAATCAGGACCCCGAAAGCAACGAGTTCGGCCTGTTCCTACGCTCGGATATGCCGGTGCGTGAAGGCTGCACGGACCCGCAGAACAAATACTGGTGGGACCGCATCACCGATGAAGCGGTCGATAACCGCGACCCGGACGCCGACCCTCATCTGCTCGGCGCTTACACCATGGAAGACGGCACCTCGGTTAAGCCGTCGTTCCAGTTGCTCAAAGAGCGGGTCGAGAAATATACGCCCGAATGGGCCGAGGGGATCACCGGTATTCCGGCCGCGACGATCCGTCAGCTGGCTCACGAAATGGGCGTTACGGCCCGCGATCAAAAGATTGAGTTGCCGATCTCCTGGACCGATGCCTGGGGCGAGGAGCACGAAACCATCACCGGTGCGCCGGTCGCCTTCCACGCCATGCGTGGTCTGGCCGCACATTCCAACGGTTTCCAGACTATCCGGGCGTTATCGATTTTAATGTCGATGCTCGGCACCATCGACCGGCCCGGCGGGTTCCGTCACCGCGCGCCTTTCCCACGCCCCATTCCGCCCTGCGCCAAGGGGCCCAAGGGGCCGGAAGAGGTCAAGCCCAACACGCCTTTGGGCGGCATGCCGCTCGGCTGGCCTGCCGCGCCGGAGGATTTGTTCGTCGACGACAAGGGCGGTCCGGTACGGCTCGACAAAGGATTTTCCTGGGAATATCCGCTCTCGGTCCATGGCCTGATGCACAACGCCATCACCAATGCCTGGCGGGGTGATCCCTATTCCATCGATACGCTGTTTCTGTTCATGGCCAACATGGCCTGGAACTCATCGATGAACACTACCGAAGTGCGCAAGATGCTGACCGACAAGGACGAGAACGGGGAGTATAAAATCCCCTTCCT
>CBDUMN010000016.1:0-50350 GCA_965368335.1 uncultured Rhodospirillales bacterium | reverse complement strand
CGACCCAGGCGCTCAACTACAGTCTCGCCACCGTCTCAACGGGTGAAACGGTGGTGCCGCGTATTTTCCTGACCTCGCTGCCCGGCGAAATCGATAAGGCCCGTGAAACGGCCGAACGCAAAGAGTTGTTTTTCAAAAGCGTTTTGCCGCTGGTTCTGCGGGTCAATGAAGAGATCGCCAAGGACCGCAAGCGTCTGTGGGATATCCGTTTCCGCCGTAACTTAGGCTTGAAGGTAGATGCCCTCGACCGGCTGTGGCTGGACAGCATGGCCGAGCAGTACAGCGTCCGACATGGCGATATTGACGGCCTCCTGGCCCGCGTCGATGTTATCCCGCCCTCCTTGGCGCTGGCGCAGGCTGCCGAAGAAAGCGGCTGGGGCCGGTCGCGGTTCGCCAAAGAAGGCAATGCCCTTTTCGGTCAATGGACCTATTCAACCCAGCACAAAGGCATCGAGCCGACGGCACGGGACGAAGGCGCGACCCACCGCATACGGGCCTTCGATAATCTGGCCCAGGGCGTCAGGGCCTATATGAAAAATCTCAATAGCCACCGCGCCTATCGGGGCTTAAGGAAAATGCGCCAGAACATGCGGGCTACAGGCAGTCCATTGGACGGCTATCTGCTGGCGGGCGCGCTGACGCGCTATTCGGCGCGCGGCGAAAATTACGTCGTCGCCTTACGCTCAATTATGGAAGGTAACGGCCTGGCCGCCTTCGACGACGCCCGTCTCCACGGAACAAATGTTCCCAAAGCCCCTCAAAAGCCGTTCATTTAAGAACAACGACTTCTTTAATTTTCTAAACAAAACAAATTCCTACAGCATTATAGTAAATCAGTGCTTTAAAATTGTTGGTGCGGGCCGCCAAAATTTTCACTTTTTCGCACTTTCTCTTTCGCTTACCCCAGTCCCCAAAACTCCCGAAGCCGATTGAAATAGCGGCTTGCCCAACCGGACCTTCTTTTTAAATAAATCCAGCCGGTTATTATCGCTCAAAATACTGAACTATTCCTATTTTCATTGATAATTCAAATCAATACAGCCCATCGGCTCAACACTTGATCTTATTGCCATATCGCAACAATCGCCTTGGCGCGACAGCTCTTTTCACCTTAAAATCGCCCCGATTGTTTCCTTGCTTCTAGTGAGGAATCCTTTAGTTTTCCTGGGGTTGGAGGGGTTTAAGAGCCCTTTGTTTTGTTCCTTGATTCAGTGGGAACCGTAGCGATATAATCGGCAAGTAATAGAAAAAGGCAGCTTTGTCAGTATGCTAAGGCCGTTTTTTAAGGCAATTTCACAACTTTCGGATCCGACCGTGCGCGGCGTGGTCTGGAAATCCATCGCTTCCGCCTTGGCCGTTTTTATCATTCTCTGGGTCGGGCTGGGCTTTCTGATTACCGAAACCAACCTGTTCGCCTGGGGCTGGCTGGAAACCACCATCGACGTTCTGGGCGGCTTGGCGACCCTGGTCCTGACCTTCATTTTATTTCCCGCCGTAGTCTCCGTCGCCATGGGTTTCTTTGTCGAAGAGGTGGCCGAAGCCGTTGAAAACCGCCACTATCCGCAGCTTGGGGGCGCGCGAAAGGCCGGGATCGGCGAGGCGGTGATAACGGCCGTGAAATTTGCGCTGGTAACCGTCGCCCTCAATATCGTCGTTTTGCCGCTTTATCTCATTCCGGTCGTCAATCTCTTTGTCTTCTATTTGCTGAACGGCTATCTTCTCAGTAGGGAATATTTTGAGCTGGCCGCTTTGCGCCGTCAGGATGCCGTGGGGGTTTCCAATCTTAGGCGAAAATTCAAGAACCGCCTTTTAGCAATTGGAATCATTATCGCTTTTCTTATGACGATCCCCGTTGTAAACCTGCTGGCGCCGGTCATCGCCACGGCGGCGATGGTCCATGTATTCCAGCGGCTGAGTGAATTGGACGGCGGAGCGGGCGAGATCGCCAAGGGGTAATTTGATGCCGGCAAGGCTCTTGCGGCCGCCGGATAACGTTAGGGAGCAATCAAATGGGTTTGTTTGGCCAGAAAAGCGACGGTGAAAAACCGGCCGGAGACAAGACGGACGACGCCCCGAAAAACGGCGAAGAAGAGGCCGCCATCGATTCGGCGCCGCCGCTGAAACCCTTTGCTAAGGGCGGTTCACACAACGGAGCCTCAAAGCCCGCCGCTCCGACCATGCCGACGCGTAATCCATCGCCCGACATTCCGCGCCGCGTCACCGATATTCCCGGCGCGCCCCGGCGCTCGGACCGCACCCGCAAGGCCGAGGAAAGCGGCAAGACCCTGACCGTCGGTCGCGAAATTTGCCTTAACGGACAGATCAGCGCCTGTGAAACCCTGATCGTTGAAGGCCGGGTGGAAGCCGAACTGACCGACGCCAACCTGATCAACGTCACCGAAACCGGCACCTTCGTTGGGGCGGCCGACGTGCAGAACGCCGACATCTCAGGCTTTTTCGATGGCGATTTGACCGTGCGCAACCGCCTCACTCTGCGCCCCGGCGGCCAGATTAAGGGTAAGGTTGTCTACGGCACCCTGGTTATTGAGGCGGGCGGCGAAATCAACGGCACTCTGGAAACACTGCCCAAAGACGATGACGCCACGGACGAAGGCTAAGGGCGCGGCCCTAAGAAAAGCCTATCTGGTTGGCGGGCTCCTGTTTCTTGCCGCCTGCCAGACCACCGGCTCGACCACGCCGCTCAAGAGCGCGGCCGAAACCGGCGACGCCATTCCCGTGACCGCCGTGCGCCTAGCGCTCGGTCATGAACAGGGCTCGCTCAAAGACGTCACGCCTGACGAGTTACCGCCGCCCAGCCCGAAAAAGCTGATCGGCCTGACGACAGAACGCCTCGCCGAGGCTCTCGGTGAGCCGGATTTCCGCCGTACCGACCGCAATGCCGCCATCTGGCAATATGCCGGGCCGACCTGTTTTCTCGATCTCTACCTCTATCGGCAGAAAGGCCAACCGCTGACCGTCTCGCACTATGAATTTCGCAGCCGTGTCGTCGCCAAGGTCGATCCCGACCAGTGCTTTTCCACCGTGCTGGCCCATCACTACGGGCAACGCAGGTCTTAGATTTTTCCCTTAAAGCCGCAGTATTCGATTACCGGGCAGGCCCCGCAGTCGGGCTTTCGGGCCTTGCAGATATAGCGGCCATGCAGAATCAGCCAGTGGTGGGCGTGGAGACGCCATTTCTCGGGCACCACTTTGAGGAGCTTCTTCTCCACATCGAGCACGGTCTTACCCGGGGCCAGTCCTGTGCGATTTGAAACCCGGAAAATATGAGTATCCACCGCGATGGTCGGCTCACCGAAATAGACGTTGAGAACCACATTGGCGGTTTTGCGTCCGACACCGGGCAGTTTTTCGAGCGCTTCCCGGCTTTGCGGCACCTCGCCGCCATGCTGTTCAATCAGAATTTGCGAAAGCTTGATGACGTTTTTCGCCTTGGTATTGAACAGGCCGATGGTCTTGATGTGGTCCTTAAGCTGCGCCTCGCCCAAGGCGACCATCTGTTCAGGCGTCGAGACCTTCTCAAACAAGGCCTTGGTCGCCTTATTGACCCCAACATCCGTCGCCTGGGCCGACAGCACCACGGCGACCAGCAGGGTATAGGCGTTGGTATAGTCCAGCTCGCTCTTGGGTTCCGGATTGCGTTCGGCCAGGGCGGCGAAAAATGGATCGATATGGGCTTTTTTCATAAGGCTCTAACTATTTGCACAATGAGATTATTCTGTTTAGCGTCCTTTCCAGTTTAGTTAAAGACGGGCGATCCAAATAATTATGCTCCACCATAAGCTGGAAAATACCCCCTTAGAGGCGCCGTTTCCCCTTCTCGCCCGATTTAAGCGGCAAGTGCTGCCGGTCTTGCTGGTGCTTTTCGGCCTGTTCATCCTGCTTTCGGCCGTCGGAGCGCTGACGGCCATGCGCGAAATTTATCTTGAGTTGGCTCAGCGTCGCGCCGAATCCATCGCCCGCTCAGCCGGTCTCGACTATCCGGACCTGTGGAACAGGCTGATGACGTCGGAAACCGCTCATGAGGTGAACCTGCCGTCCGAGGCCATTGCCGCCATCGGCAAAGAGGTTTCGGAGCTCAAGCTGATCGGGCTTAAAATCTACAATACCAAGGGCCGCACCCTCTTCAGCCTCAACCCGAAAGATATCGGCAAGATCGAGAGCAGCGAAACCATCCGCAACGCCCTCGATACAGGCGAAGGCGCAATTATCAGCAAGACCGTCGCCCAAAATCAGGAGGTCTATGAGCTCTATGTGCCGCTAACCGGCGAAGATGGCGAAACCAAGCTGGTTTTTGAGCTTTATGAGCCGATCCAATATCTCAACGCCGTACTCATCCGCAACGCCATTGCGCCGGTCGCCGTGCCCACTCTGTTGCTGTTGGTGCTGATCGGGCTGGGCTACAAGCTAAGCTCCCGGGCGCAACGGGATATCAACCGGCGGACCGAACAAATCAACGCTCTGCGTCAGCGTTTGGAATCGCTGGTTTCTCGCGACGCCGTAGATGCGGTGCGCAATGCCCAGGGTCAGGCCATCGCTTCTCGACGCAAAGAGGAAACCCTGTTCTACAGCGATATCCGGGATTTCACCGGACTATCGGAAAACCACGACCCTGAAGAGGTGATCCATTTCCTCAACGACCTGATGGCCCTGCAGATCGACCGGGTCAAAGAACATGGCGGCGATGTGGACAAAATGGTCGGCGACGCCCTTCTCGTTCGTTTCTCAGGCGAAGATAAGGAAGAGAGCGCCGTGGCCGCCGCCGAAGCGGTCCAGCGGGCTATGCGCAAGCGGAACTTCGAGCGGGGCATCGGTATCGGGCTGTTCACCGGCCCGGTCATCGCCGGAGCCATCGGCCCGGAAGACCGCCGCGACTATACGGTGATCGGCGATTCGGTCAACATCTCAGCCCGCCTTTGTTCGGCGGCTGGGGCGGGCGAAGTGGTGATGGACGAAAAGACCGCCCAGGCTGTCGGACTGGACACGGAAAACCGCAAAGAAACGGTAGCGGTCAAAGGGCGCAAAGAGATGCTGGAGATCCTGCGGCTCAAACCCTGAACAATCGCAAGAAATGGGTGGCTGGCAAGCGGGGGGCGGCCTAGACTGCCTTCATGACGATCACCGATTCAAAAACCTATGAGCGCCTGGCCCGCGCCATTCGCTTCGCCGCCGAGCATTACCGGGATCAGCCGAACCTGGAAAGGCTGGCCGAGGTGGCGCATTTAAGCCCTCACCATTTCCAGCGGGTCTTTACCCAATGGGCCGGGATCAGTCCCAAAAAATTCGTCGCCCATATGACTCTCGAGTCGGCCAAAAGCAACTTAATACGTAATCGCAACGTTCTCGATACCGCACTTGAGGTCGGCCTCTCCGGTCCCTCGCGCCTCCACGATCTGAGCATCACGTTCGAGGCCATGACGCCCGGCCAACTGAGAGCGAAAGGATATGGCCTTTCCATCAAATATGGAGTTGCGGCATCCCCTTTCGGATTTTGTATCGCCTTCGCAACACCCAAGGGTCTCTGCGGCCTTGCCTTCGCTTGGGAAGACGATATAGAGGTATCGATCAAACGGATGATCGGAAAATGGCCCGCCGCCAATTTCGTTCAAGACAATGACTTTGCGGTAAAGATCAGTTCGATGATTTTTGACGGGTCCGGTCAATCGATTAATCTTCACGCCATGGGCACCAACTTCCAAATCAAGGTCTGGCAGGCCCTGCTAACCATCCCTCCCGGTCGGACGGCAACCTATAAATCCATCGCCGAAAAAGTCTGCACGGCCAAGGCCAGCCGCGCCGTCGGGGCGGCCAACGGGGCCAACCCCATTAGTCTGTTGATTCCCTGCCACCGCGTCATCCGTGAATCGGGTGCGCTGGCAGGCTACGCCTGGGGCGAAGAACGAAAACGCGCCCTCCTCGCCTGGGAGAGCGGACTGGCGGCGGAGTAAGGACAGATTATTTTCAACCTGCCGTTCTAAAAACCCAGGACGTCCTGCATGGTGTAGAGGCCGGGGGCCTTGCCTTCGGTCCAGAGGGCGCCGCGCACCGCGCCGCGGGCGAAGACCTGGCGGGAGCTGGCCTTGTGGGTCAGCTCGATGCGCTCGCCATCGGCGGCGAAAACCACCGTATGGTCGCCGACTACATCACCCCCACGTAACGTGGCGAAACCGATGTCGCCTTTCTTGCGCGCTCCGGTATGACCATCGCGCACCTTGTCGGCTACTGCGTCGAGGTCGACCTTACGACCGGCCGCCGCCGCCTTGCCCAGGCCCAGCGCCGTGCCCGAAGGCGCATCCACCTTGTGGCGGTGGTGCATCTCAACAATTTCGATATCGTAATCTTCATCGAGAATTTCGGCGACCTGCTTGGTCAGGGCGAAAAGCAGGTTGACCCCGACGCTCATGTTGGGCGCTTGGATGACCGGCACCTTCTTAGCCGCCTGATCCAGCACGCCCTGCTCATTGGCGCTCAGGCCCGTGGTGCCGACCACCAAGGCGGTGCCGTGTTTCATCGCCGCTTCGGCATGCCCGATGGTCGCCGTCGGCAGGGTGAAATCGATCACCGCGTCCGAAGCGGCGAAAAGAGCGTCCACATCGTCAGTCACCGCGATGCCCGCCGCCGGAAGACCGGCCAACTGGGCCACATCTTCACCGATCAGAGGATTACCGGGCACCTCGGTGCCGCCGGCCAGTTCCGCGCCCACGGTTTCATCCACCTGGGCAACCAACATGCGGCCCATCCGTCCACCGCATCCAAGAATCCCAATTTTCATGACCCCGCCTCCAAAATTCGTTTCGACTCAAAAACAATATCCTGCCGGAAGACATGCCGACAGATGATCTTATTCTTTTAAATCTTCCCAGAACTCTTTGACTTTATTGAAAAAGCCTGAGCTTGCCGGGTTTTGTTTTTCTTCATTGGCCTGGGACTGGAATTCCGTCAACAGCTCTTTCTGTTTATCGGTCAGATTGACCGGGATTTCCACCTGGGCCTCGACAAACATATCGCCCCGCTGTTCCGAACGCAGCACACTCATGCCCTTGCCACGCAGGCGGAACTGGTCGCCCGACTGGGTGCCCGACGGAATGGTGATGCGCGCTCGGGAACCGTCCACCGAAGGCACCTCCAGCGACCCGCCAAGGGTCGCCGTGGTCATCGGGATGGGGACGCGGCAGAAAATGTCCGCCCCTTCGCGATGGAAAATGTGGTGAGGCTGGATCGAGAGAAAGATGTAAAGATCGCCCGGCGGGCCGCCGCGGGTGCCGGCTTCCCCTTCGCCCGAAAGACGAATGCGGGTGCCGTCTTCGACCCCTTCGGGAATGGTCACCGACAGGGTTTTTTCCTGATGGGTCCGCCCCGAACCGCCGCACTTCTTGCAAGGATCTTTAATGACATGGCCCGTACCGTGACAGGTCGGACAAGTGCGCTCGATGGTGAAGAACCCCTGCTGGGCGCGCACACGGCCCGCACCGCCGCAGGTCCCGCAGGTCACCGGCGCCTGGCCGCCTTCGGCCCCACTCCCGTTGCAGGATTCGCAGGAAACAGAGGTCGGCACCCGGATGGTGGTCTTGCGACCCTCGAAAGCTTCCTCGAGTGAGATTTCCATATTGTAGCGGAGGTCGGATCCCCGGTTGGACATGCCCGCGCCACCGCCACCGCGTCGACCCGTAAAGTCGCCGAACATTTCATCGAAGATATCGGCAAACCCGCCGAAGCCTGCGCCACCGAAGCCGCCGGGACCACCGGGACCGCCGCCCGCCATCTGGTCGAAGGCGGCATGGCCATAGCGGTCGTAAGCGGCGCGCTTCTGCTCGTCTTTCAGGACTTCGTAGGCTTCGTTGACTTCGCGGAATTTCTGGGCGGCCGCCTCGTCATCCGGGTTGCGGTCCGGGTGATACTTCATCGCCGCCTTGCGATAGGCCGATTTGATCTCCGAATCGCCGGCATCCTTGGAAACGCCGAGAAGTTCGTAAAAATCCTGCTTGGACATCGTTTCTTGTTCCTAGGATCGGATCGTTTTAGGTTGAATCACTGAGTGATCCGGCCTGAAGCGTGAATCCGCCCCTAATCCAATCACATTCTAGACCGAGGCCCCGGAACGCCTTTTCACCGGCGTTTCGGGGCCTTGATTCATTGGGGAAAGAAACCGCTTATATGCGGTTACTTGTCCTTTTTGTCGGCATCCACTTCTTCGAAGTCGGCATCGACCACCTTGGCGTCGTCGCCCGACTGGCCTTCGCCGCCCGCGTCGCCTGCGCCCATGCCCGGCCCCATGTCGGGAGCGCCTTCGCCGCCCGCTTCCTGCTGGGCCTTGTACATGGCTTCGCCGAGTTTCATCGAAGACTGCATCAGCTCATCGGTCTTGGACTTGATGGCGTCCGGATCGCCGTCTTCTTTTTCGAGAAGCTCTCTCAGGGCCGCAATATCGGCTTCGATTTTCTCTTTGTCTTCGGCCGGAACCTGATCGCCGTATTCGCCAAGGTGCTTCTCGGTGGTGTGGATCAGACCGTCGGCCTGGTTGCGCACTTCCACCTGCTCCTTACGCTTCTTGTCGTCTTCGGCGTGGGCTTCGGCTTCCTGAACCATCTTCTCGATGTCGGCATCCGACAAACCGCCCGAGGCCTGGATGCGGATCTGCTGCTCCTTGCTGGTCGCCTTGTCTTTGGCCGACACATGGACAATGCCGTTGGCGTCGATATCGAAGGTTACCTCGATTTGCGGAATACCGCGCGGGGCAGGAGGAATACCGACCAGATCGAACTGACCGAGCAGTTTGTTGTCGGCGGCCATTTCGCGTTCACCCTGGAAGACCCGGATGGTCACGGCGGTCTGGTTGTCTTCAGCCGTCGAGAAAACCTGGCTCTTACGGGTCGGCACGGTGGTGTTGCGGTCGATCAGGCGGGTGAACACGCCGCCCAGGGTTTCGATGCCGAGCGACAGCGGGGTGACGTCGAGCAGCAGAACGTCTTTGACGTCGCCTTTCAGAACGCCGCCCTGGATGGCCGCGCCGATGGCGACCACTTCATCCGGGTTCACACCCTTGTGGGGCTCGCGGCCGAAGAATTCCTGAACCCGTTCGACGATTTTCGGCATCCGGGTCATGCCGCCGACCAGGATCACTTCATCGATATCGCCTGCCGAAACACCGGCGTCTTTGAGGGCCGCCTTACAGGGCTTGATGGTCCGCTCGACCAGATCGTCGACCAGGGCCTCCAGTTTGGCCCGGGTGAGCTTGATATTGAGGTGCTTCGGTCCGGTCTGATCGGCCGTGATGAACGGCAGGTTGACTTCCGTCTGGCCCGAGCTGGAGAGCTCGATTTTGGCTTTTTCGGCGGCCTCTTTGAGGCGTTGCAGGGCCAGTTTGTCGGCTTTGAGGTCGATACCGTTCTCTTTTTGGAATTCGCTCGCCAGGTATTCGATGATCGACTGGTCGAAGTCTTCACCGCCGAGGAACGTATCGCCGTTGGTCGACTTCACTTCGAAGACGCCATCGCCGATTTCGAGAATCGACACGTCGAAGGTGCCGCCGCCAAGGTCGTAAACGGCGACCGTACCCGTTCCTTTTTTCTCAAGCCCATAGGCCAGCGCCGCCGCGGTCGGCTCGTTGATGATACGCAGCACTTCGAGACCGGCGATTTTGCCCGCGTCCTTGAGAGTCGTTGAAGTAGGCCGGGACCGTGATCACCGCCTGGGTGACCGTTTCGCCGAGGTAGCTCTCGGCGGTCTCTTTCATCTTCTGCAGGGTGAAGGCGCTGATCTGGCTCGGGCTGTATTTTTTGCCGTTCGATTCGACCCAGGCATCGCCGTTTTCTCCGTCGACGATTTTATAGGAGACCAGCTCCTTGTCCTTCTTGGTGGTCGGATCGTTGTACGGACGACCGATCAGGCGCTTAATGGCGTAAAAAGTGTTGTCCGGGTTGGTGACCGCCTGGCGCTTGGCCGGTTGGCCGACGAGACGCTCGCCGTCGTCGGAGAAGGCCACCATGGACGGCGTGGTCCGGGTGCCCTCGGCGTTTTCGATCACCTTCGCGTCCGACCCTTCCATAACGGCGACGCAGGAGTTGGTCGTGCCGAGGTCGATACCGATGACTTTGCTCATTGTTTCCTCACCTTGCTAGCAGACCCTTACCAGCCCAAGCGGTTGGCGCCGGAAACGGTCCCTAATAAAATACTGTTTGGCTTCCTTGGTCCGGCGGTCGAAAGGCCTGCCGGTCCTTAACTTCACGCCGTTATATATGCCGGTCGCGTATTCCACGCAACACTTGGGGGTATTTTTTATCTATGGCTGCTTGATGATCATCATTTGACCCCCGTCCGAAGGCCGCTTATGGTCCGCCTCAGAAACGTCAAGGAACCGTTGTTATGATCCCAGAGCCGCCCCCCGTCGACACCGGTGAAAGCACCGACGCGAACCCCAATCTCGAAGCCGTCCAGTCGGCCCTTCGTTTTCCCCTTTTCGTCACCTTGCTGGGCATCATCATCGCCAGCTACGGTGAGTTCGTCGCCAACGAAGAGTGGGTAATGATGACCGGCGCAACCCTCGTCGCCCTAGGCTTTTTCGCCTGGATTCTCCTAAAGCTGCTCTACGGCGGCGAGATCAGCCATAAACAAAAGTAAATTTCCGGCTATGTTGGTCCGATGATTATTTCGGCCAGCTATAAAACCGATATTCCAGCGTTTTATCCCCGGTGGTTCATGAGCCGCCTGGAGGCCGGTTTTTGCAAAATGGTCAATCCCTACGGCGGCCAGATTTATGAGGTGCCGCTAACGCCGGGCATGGTTTCGGGCTTCGTTTTCTGGACCCGCAACCTCGGTCCCTTAAGCGAACATCTTCCCGAAATCGCCGAACGGGGCTATCCCTTCACCGTGCAATATACCGTGACCGGCTATCCCAAGGCGCTCGACGCAGCGACCATCACACCGGAAAAAGCCGTCGCCCACCTGCGCCAGCTTTCGGCCGATTATCCCGGCGCTGGCGTCTGGCGCTACGACCCTATCGTTTTCACCTCAGCAACCCCTTTCGACTGGCACGCCGCAAACTTCGCCAAGCTCGCAGCCCTGCTCGAAGGGTCGGTGGACGAGGCGGTGGTATCCTTCGCTCAAGTTTACCGGAAGACCAAACGCAACATGGACAAGGTCGAAGGGTTAGCCTGGAGCGACGAACCGGCCGATACCAAACAAAACCTACTGGCCGCCTTGCTGCCGATCGCCCAAAAGCATGGAATGGCCCTCAGCCTCTGCGCCCAGCGCGACCTGTTGATTGACGGCGTAATGGACGCCGCCTGCATCGACGCCGAGCGCCTGGGAAGAGTGGCCGGACGTCCCATCGGGGCGAAACGCAAACCCCACCGGGAGGCCTGCGGCTGCTGGCAATCCCGCGATATCGGCGATTACGACACCTGCCCCCACGGTTGCGCCTATTGCTACGCCGTCCGGTCACGCGATCTGGCCAAACAGCGGTTCCAGGCCCACGATCCCGAAAGCCCGTTTTTGTTTGAACCACGCGGGAAATAAAGATTAATCCCAGTCTTCCTTGATCGGACCCAGCACCCTGGTCGCCAGATCGTAGGAAAACCCGGCCCGAGCCATAGCGGCCAGGTCTTTCTGGTGCTGGCCTTCCTTACCTTCCCGCGTTCGATAGGGCCCCAAACGACGCCGTTTGGCGAAAGCGGCAGCGGCGTCGAGCTCCGGGTCGTCGGTTTCTTCGCTTAAGCTTTTGTAGGCCGTCTCGATGGTTTCGTCATCGAGCCCCTTTTGTTTGAGTTTCGCGCCGATCATTCGCTTCGAGCCGCCCCTCCGGTGCAGCGATCCGGTGCGCAATTCGGCATACTGCGCATCATCCAAAACCCCAACCCGCTGAAACCGGGCGATCAGTTCATCGACAATCGCCGCGCCCTCCTCCGGGTCGGTCCCGTGGTGGCGCGCCGAAAGCGTTACCTTGCGCATCATCACCTTACGGAAATGCGCGGTGGTGGTGGCGAACCGGTTGAGATAATGCTCGGCGGCATTTTCCAGATAGCGGCGAGAAGCCTTACGCGGAACCTTGGTTTTTCGAGGATTGTCTTCCATGGATAGCAAGATGCCACAGCCTTGAAGCCCTTCCAAGTCGTCTCCATTTGGGCTAAGACCACGGATCGAAACGTGAGAGGTTTTCCATGAGCGGTGAGTTCAAGCCCATTCCCATGTCCAACGCCCTGGCGGTCTGGACGCTTTATGTGCGCGAAGTGCGGCGGTTCTTGAAGGTCTATACCCAGACCCTCCTGGCCCCAGTCGTCACCACGCTGCTTTTTCTTGCGGTTTTCACCCTCGCCCTCGGTCGCTCGGTCGAGACCATTCACGGCGTTCCTTTTTCCCAGTTCCTGGCTCCCGGCCTGATGATGATGGCCATCGCCCAGAACGCCTTCGCCAATACCTCCTCTTCGATCCTTATCGCCAAGGTTCAAGGCAATATCGTCGATACGCTGATGCCGCCGCTTTCGCCCCACGACCTGACGCTGGGCTTCGCACTGGGCGGAGCGACCCGCGGGGTGTTCTGCGGCGCCGTGGTCGCCATCGCCATGGCCTTCTTCGTGCCGGTGGAAATACATAGCTTCGGCTTCATTCTCTATCACGGTTTCATGGCGGCCATGATGCTGAGCCTCTTGGGCATGATCGGCGGCGTCTGGTCGGAAAAATTCGACCATATGGCGGCGATGACCAACTTCGTCATTACGCCGCTCTCCTTCCTCTCCGGCACCTTCTATTCCATCGAGCGTCTGCCGGAAGCCGGGCAGACGCTGGCCCACTTCAATCCGTTCTTCTATATGATCGACGGATTCCGCTACGGCTTCATCGGACAGTCCGATGCGCCGCTGCTGACCGGCGTTCTGGTGATGGCCGGGATCAATACAGGCCTCTGGCTAATCTCTTACAGGCTGTTCAAGTCGGGCTATCGCCTGAAAGCCTAGAGTCGGGAAAGATTCCGTTATGCGCACACTGGCCGACCGCATTCGCCATGTCCTGTTGTTTGAAAGCTTCGCCATCCTGATTTTTTCCGTTTTCGGTAGCTGGGTTACCCAGTGGTCGGCGACGACCATCGGCGCGCTGGGCCTGACGCTGAGCCTTATCGCCATGGGCTGGAATTTTATTTTCAACTGGATATTCGATGCTTGGGACCGACACCATCGCGGCTCGGCGAAACGCGGTGTTGGCCTCAGAATCGTCCACGCCGTTCTTTTCGAAGGGGCGCTGCTGATTTGCAGTATCTTTATTCTCGCCTGGTGGCTGCAAACCACTCTCTGGCAATCGCTGGGCTTAAGCATCGGCGCATCGGCCTTCTTCGTGATCTACGCCTTCGCCTTCAATTGGCTCTACGATATTGTTTTCCCACCGCCCCAGGCGGCCTGAAAGCGTAAAAACTTGACGGAAGGCCGTCCGATTCCCATAATCCCCCGCTTTTCCGGAGCGAAAATCGTTTCTCGATGAAACGGCTTTACGGAAATTGATGGATTTCGGAAAGGCCACAATGATCACGCCCGTTATGCCAACCTATGCGCGGACCGATCTCGCTTTTGAGCGGGGCGAAGGTGTTTACCTCTACACCGCGGACGGCAAGCGCTATCTGGACTTCGGCTCCGGCATCGCCGTCTCGGCGTTGGGCCATAGTCACCCGCATCTGGTCGAGGCCTTAAAGGCCCAGGCCGAGAAGCTTTGGCACACCTCAAATCTCTATCAAATTCCCGATCAGGCGCGTCTGGCTGAACGACTGGTCGAAAACAGCTTCGCCGACACCGCCTTCTTCTGCAATTCGGGGGCAGAAGCGCTGGAATGCGCCATTAAGACGGCACGCAAATACCAGTCGCATAACGGCCATCCCGAACGCTACCGGATCATTACCGCCGAGGGCGCTTTCCATGGTCGGACCCTGGCCACCCTGGCGGCCGGCGGACAAGCGAAACATCTGGCCGGTTTCGGCCCGGTGATGGACGGATTCGATCAAATCTCGTTCGGCAATCTCAACGAGTTGCGCGCCGCCATCACAACCGAAACGGCCGGCATTCTCGTTGAACCAGTGCAGGGCGAAAGCGGCATCCGGCCCTTAGGACAGGATTTCATCAAAGGCCTAAGAGCGGCCGCCGACGAACACGGCTTGATGTTGATTTTCGACGAGGTGCAGACCGGCATGGGCCGGACGGGGCGGCTTTTCGCCCATGAAAGCGCCGGGATCGAACCCGACATCATGGCGCTGGCCAAAGGTTTGGGCGGCGGCTTCCCGGTGGGCGCTTGTTTAGCCACCGAAAAAGCCGCTTCCGGCATGCTGGCCGGGTCCCACGGCAGCACGTTTGGCGGCAACTATCTGGCGGCAGCCGCCGCCAATGCGGTGCTCGATGTTTTACTGGAAGACGGTTTTATGGCGACTGTCGCCAAGCGCGGCGACTACCTGATCGCCAAGGCGGAAAAACTGGCCGCCGCCTATCCCAAGGTGATTGAAAACGCCAGAGGCCAAGGGCTTCTGGTCGGCCTTAAATGCGCCGTGACCAACGGGGATTTGGTCGCCAAAGCAGTCGAAAAAGGGCTGCTCACCGTTCCGGCGGGCGACAACGTGGTGCGACTGTTGCCGCCGCTTATCGTCACCGAGAGCGAGATTGATGAAGCCATCGAAATCCTCGAAGCCTGCTGCCAAGAATTCAACGATTAGAAACGGCGAAAAACCATGACGACGCCAAGACATTTTCTCGATCTCCACAAGGTGGAAACGGGAACGCTCAGAAAAATTCTCCGCTATGCACGGTCCTATAAGGCTGGACATAACCCGATCGGCGGCGATGCGCCGCTTAAGGGCAAAACGCTGGCGCTGATTTTCGAGAAACCCTCGACCCGCACCCGGGTTTCCTTCGAAGTGGGGATGATGCAGCTCGGCGGTCAAACGGTCGTTCTACAAGGCTCCGACAGTCAGATCGGGCGGGGCGAAACCATCGGCGATACGGCCAAGGTGCTGTCGCGCTATGTAGACGGCATCATGATCCGCACCGACGACCCGGCCAAACTGACCGAACTGGCCGAGGAAGCGACGGTGCCGGTGATCAACGGCCTGACCGACGATTCGCACCCCTGTCAGGTGATGGCCGACGTCTTGACTTTTGAAGAGCATCGCGGGCCGATTGACGGACGCAAAGTCGCCTGGGTCGGCGACGGCAACAACATGGCGACCTCGTGGATTCACGCCGCCCAGCGGTTCGGCTTCGAGCTGGTGCTGGCCTGTCCCGATGAACTGGCCCCCAACGCTAAAGCCGTGGCCTGGGCTCAGGAACAGGGCGCTAAGGTGTCAATCGAGAGCGACCCCACCAAGGCGGTTCGAGGTGCGGCCATGGTGACCACCGATACCTGGGTTTCCATGGGCGATACGGACGCTGAGCGGCGGATCAAGCTGCTGACGCCCTATCAGGTCAACGACGCGCTGATGGACGCGGCGGGAAAAGACGCCATTTTCATGCACTGCCTGCCTGCTCATCGGGAAGAGGAAGTGACGGGGAGCGTCATGGATGGCCCCCGCTCGGTGGTTTGGGACGAGGCCGAAAACCGGCTCCACGCCCAAAAAGGCATCCTCGCCTGGGCCATGACCTGATCTGTCGTAGAAAAGAAACTGCGAGCCATGAGCGACGCCCTTAAAACAGACCTCATTCTTCCGTTTCAATTGGATGAAGCCAACCTGCGCGGCCGTTTGGTCCGCCTGCACGAAACCTACGGCGAAACCATCAAAAACCATGGCTACCCGGAGCCGGTATCCCGACTGCTGGGCGAATGCCTGGCGCTGGCCGCCGTTCTGGCCGGAGCCTTGAAGTATGACGGTTTGTTTACTCTGCAAATCCAGAGCGAGGGGCCGATCAGCCTGATGGTCGTCGATATCGCCAGTACGGGTGAGCTGCGGGCCACCGCGCGTTTCGATGCCGAGAAAGTGGCCGAGGCAGAGAAGAAAGAAGGCGGCGAAGTGCCCCGCCTCCTGGGCAAGGGACAGCTTATTTTCACCGTCGATCAGGGAGCGGATATGGAGCGCTATCAGGGGATGGTGGCGCTGACCGGCGAAACCCTGGCCGACTGCGCCGACGAATATTTCACCCGCTCCGAACAGATTGAAACGGCCATCCAACTGGTCGCCCGACCCGATGCGACGGACGGCCCGGCGGCTGCAGCCCTGATGATCCAGCGGATGCCGGAAGGGGTGGCCAACGACCAGATGACCGATTCGGTCGATACGGTGGAAGAGCACTGGAACCGGGCGGTCATTCTTTTAAAAAGCATCACGACGGAAGAACTGACCGACGAATCCCTACCGCCGGAAGACCTGCTTTTTCGGCTCTACCACCAGGAAGCCGTCAAGGCCTATCCAGCCAAACCGCTGGTCTTTAAATGCCGCTGTTCGCGCGATAAGGTGAGGGCGACGCTGGCCTCTTTCCCCAAAGCCGAAGTGGCGGAACTCAAAGAAAACGGCCGCGTTACGGTGACCTGCCAGTTCTGCGGCCTCGACTACCTGTTCGAAGAAGACGAAGTCGACGCCCTTCACTCTTAACAATTCCTCATCTTGCAGCCTTTGCACGCCTGTGGCAGGGTTTGTTCCATGATGAAAAAAATCGCCCTTTCGCTTGCCGCCCTCTTTTGGCTGGCAGCCTGTCAGTCGGTTCCGGATTCCAGCCTTCCCGAACTGCGCTACACTCATCTCACACCGCTTAACCTGAATGTAGGTGCGGTCGAGGTCGTCTCCGACTACAAAGCCCCCTTGAAGGCCCCCAACGTGGATCACACCATGCCGGTTTCGCCCGGAACGGCCTTCAAGACCTGGGTTAACGACCGGGTCAAGGCGGTGGGCCAGAACTATATCGCCCGTTTCGTCATCAAGGACGCCAGCGTGGTCGAGGTGCCGCTTGCCATGACCAAAGGATTAAAGGGCGTTTTCACCACCGACCAGTCGGAACGCTACGATGCGCGGCTCGACGTGGTGGTCGACCTGATCGACGCCACCGGCGGCAGCCTGGGCAGCGCCACCACCCAGGTCACGCGCAGCATCACCGTGCCCGAAGATTCGAGCCTCAACGACCGGGAAAAAATCCTTTTCGAAACGACCGAGGCCCTGATGGTCGATCTCAACAAGACGCTGGAATCGAAAATCCGCAGCTATCTCGGCACGTACGTTCGGTAAATTCTATTCGCGCCAGAATGAGCGGGTAAACAGCACCAGAACCGTGAACAACTCCAGGCGGCCGAGCAGCATCCCCGCCGCCATCAGCCATTTCGCTCCGTCGGGCAGGCTCGAGAAGTTGCCCGCCGGGCCGACGATGTCGCCCAGGCCGGGGCCGACGTTGGCAATCGCCGTGGCCGCACTCGACATGGCGGTGAGGAAGTCGAGCCCCATCATGCCGAGCCCCAGGGCGAGGAATGAAAACGTCGTGGCGAACAGGAAGAAGAAACCCAGCACCGAAACGATGACTTCATCGGAAATCGGGCGGCGATTGTAGTAGGGGATAAAGACTCCGTGGGGCTGCAGCAATTGCTTCAGGTGCGTATGGGCGGCGGCGAAAACCACCTGAAAACGGAAAATCTTGATGCCGCAGGTGGTCGAGCCCGCACAGCCGCCAACCACCATGATCAGGAAAAAGACCGGTGTGGCGAAAGCGCCCCAATGACTGTAGTCGGACGTGGCGAAACCGGTTCCGGTCATGATCGAAACGATATTGAAGGAGGCATAGCGTAGGGCGTCGAGCGGCATCAAATTCTTGCCGACCCAAAGGAAGGCCGCCGTGACCAGGACGGTCGCCGAAGCGAACGTCAGGAACCACTGAACCTGGCTATCGCGCAACAGGGTTTTCACATCGCCCCTGACGACCCTTAAGTACAGAATGAAGGGCAGGCTCCCAACGATCATACCGCCCATCATAATCATATCGATCAATGCGCTGTCGAAATGGCCTACCGAACCGTCGGAGGTGGAAAAGCCCCCGGTGGCGATGGTCGTCATGGCATGACAAACCGCTTCGAAACCGGTCATCCCCGCCGCCCAGAGCATGACCGACCAGATCACGGTCAGCGCCACATAGATGATGGTCAGACCCGCCGACATCTGGGCCGCCTTGGGGGCCACCTTATCGTCCGCATCGAAGGCCTCGACCTTAAACAGCTGCATCCCGCCAACCTTTAGCATCGGCAGGATGGAGATCGCCATAACGATAATACCCAGCCCGCCCAGCCACTGGAGCATGGCCCGCCAGAGCAAAATACCCGGCGGCGCGGTATCGAGCCCGACGATCACCGTCGAACCGGTCGTCGTAATGCCGCTCATGGATTCGAAAAAGGCGTCGGTAAAGGTGAGGTTCATCTCGGAGAACATCAGCGGCAAAGAGCCGAACAGGGTCAGCGCCACCCAGATCACCGTGGTCATCAGGAACCCATGGCGCAGAGTAAAGTGGGTGCGGCTGCCCCGGCTGGTCAAAATGAGGGCGACACCGGCAAACAACGTGAAACCCGCCGAAACGGCGAAGACCTGCCAGTCCGGGTTGCCGAAATAGAGATCGACCGCCGCCGGAATACCCATCGCAACCGCCAGCACAGCCAATAGGCTGCCGGTCACAAGAAAAATGGGGCGAAAGTCCCTCACCGAAAATCCATCCGTCCGTTTTTAAAAAATGTCCCTAACCTTGGCGGGGATTCTTTTCCAAAACGGCTCCAATGTCCACGATTTAAAGGGAGAAGATTATCCGACGGGCCCGCTAACCGGGTGGCCGATCATATTGAGGAACTCGCGCCGCGTGTTGGCGTTGTCGCGAAATGCGCCGAGCATCCGGCTGGTCACCATGGAAACGCCTGGCTTGTGGACTCCGCGGGTGGTCATGCATTGATGAACCGCATCAATCACCACGGCGACGCCCTTGGGCTTCAAGACCTCTTCAATGGCGCCCGCCACCTGAGCCGTCATTTTTTCCTGAATTTGTAGGCGCTTGCCGTAAACCTCGACGATCCGAGCCAGCTTGCTGATGCCGACGACACGACGGTCGGGCAGGTAGGCTACATGGGCTTTGCCGATAATCGGCGCCATATGGTGTTCACAATAAGACTCGAAGCGAATATCGCGTAGAACGACCATTTCGTCATACCCTTCGACCTCTTCGAAGGTGCGCTCGAGAATCTCCTGGGGGTCCGAACCATAGCCCGAGAACCATTCTTCATAAGCGCGCGCAACTCGCGCCGGAGTGTCAACCAACCCCTCGCGGGACGGATCGTCTCCGGCCCAAGCCAAAAGGGTCCGCACGGCGTCTTCAGCCTGCTCACGCGTCGGCTTGTTCACAGGCGCATCGTTTACCAGTTCGATGGTTTTCTTCTTGGTCGTCATGGTCGGTCCTTGTCCCCTTGGTCGTCGTCAGGGTTCATGTGGGGCCTTTATATACCCCTTCAAGGCGAAAAATGCGAATTTGACTCAGTCTCGCTTTAGTTCAGACGTTTTTCAACATAAGGCGAATCGAGCGAAAACGCCGGGATCGCCACCTCGAAACGCTCACCTTGCCGATTGGTCATGGTATAACTACCGGCCATGATGCCGGACGGCGTCGAAAGCGGAGTGCCACTGGTATATTCGTGGGACTCTCCCGGCTCCAGAATCGGCTGCTCACCGATAACGCCTTCTCCGCGCACTTCCTGGACCCGGCCCAAAGCATCGGTAATCCGCCAATAGCGGCTTAAAAGCTGCACCGTATCCGAGCCCCGGTTCTCGATCAGTACGTGATAGGCCCAGATGAAATGGTCGTTTTCGGGACTCGATTCGTCATCGATATACTGGGGCTGAACGGTCACTTTGATGAAATTGGTCGTTTCGCTGTACATAATTTTTCCCTCAACCGGCAGAGCAGGATCCACCGCCCAAAACACAAAATTTGGCGCAATGAGGGTGGTTGAGCCGCACCGAAGCCGACGAGGCGGCCAGGCTACGGCCCATCTCGAAACGTTTGTCGTAAGGCAGCAAAGTGCAAGGCGTCACCACCGGCCCGTCATCCTCTTTGCGCCGGACAATCATGCGTGAGGTGGCGCACATCATGGCTTCCGGCTTGACGCCCAGAATGTCCCAACAGGAAACTGTGATCTCCGGCACATCCTGGGCCTCGTCCATCTCAGGGAACAAAACCAGGGTTTCAGAGTTTTCCGCTGAAACCTGGATATTCAGCGCGGTGAATAAGGACCGGTAACCCTCACGAACCCGTTCTTCAGGCTCCCCCCACAATGACCGCCCGGCCACAGCAACCCGGAAATTATGCTCAATCAGCCATTTGACGCCCTTTAGCATGGGCTCCCAGCTTCCTTCGCCCCGCAGTTCCTCATGACGGGAGCGGTCGTAATGATCGATGGAAACCCGAAAAGTCATTTTCTCGCGATATCCGCTCCCCAAATCGAGCAGCGCTTGATGCTTATTGGCTAAGGGCTTCATCGCATTGGTTAAAACCAAAACCGAAAAGCCGCGCGCCAGACAGGCCTCCATAATGGCCGGAAAGTCGGGATTCATGAACGGCTCGCCGCCGGTAAAGCCAATTTCTTCAACCGGCAAGCCGTCCCGCTCGATTTCATCCAGATAAGGTATCACCTCATCAAGCCGAATATAGGCGAGCCGGTCGTTGGTTGGGCTCGATTCGATATAGCAGCCGCGACACGTCAGATTGCAGAGCGATCCGGTGTTGATCCATAGAGTCCGCAAGCGGGTCAGCGCCACCAGAGCCCTTTCCTCTCCTTTGGCCGTCACCTCGGGGTGTTTGAATTTTTCAGGAGCGAGTTGTTGGCTTTTCATGCTTGAAGTCTTAGCTATTTGTTGTTTGGGTTCAATACCAATCCATTAGGGTCTGGACTTGAAAGATGCCAAATAAACTTTCCGTGTGGAAGGAAAGGCCGCGGGGCGTTAGAATTTTAAAATAGAAAAACCATGGCGCTGCACCCAGATTGACTTGAAAGAAAAAAAGGCCCTTGAGGGATGAAAAAATGTTGATGCATCTAAAAAAAATCATCCTGGTCGGCGTGGTTGCCGCTTTGCCTTTATCGCTGATACCAAAAGATGCCTCATCCCAGAATCTCCCCGTTTTAAGAATTTCCACCGAAAATAACGCCCGTCACGTTCAAACCCATGTGGTGGACCTGTTTGCCAAGCGTTTGCAAAAAGCGCTGAAAGGCCGACTCCTGGTCGAGCATCATCACAGCGCGGCGCTGTTTCGGGATCGTCAGGTCGTTAAGGCCATCGCCGATGGCAAGGTGGAGATGGCGGTTCCCGGCACCTGGCAACTGGACCGCTTCGAGCCCAGTGTCGGTATTTTTTTGCTGCCGATGTTTTATGGTCGGGAAGCTACGATCAACTATCACCTGCGCGACGGCGCCATTGGGCAGAAAATCAACGGGCGGATCGGCCAGTCCCTTGGAGTTCAGGTTCTCGGCCGCTGGATTGATCTCGGCTATGCCCATCTTTATAGCGTCAACCGGCCGATCAACCGTCATACCGATCTGCAGGGGATGCGCATCCGCATTGCCGGCGGTGAGGCCAATGCCTTACGGCTACAAAGCCTTGGCGCGGTTCCCACGGTGATCCCCTGGCCCGACCTACAGCAGGCCTTAGCCAACAAAAGAATAGACGGCCTGTTGACCACCCATGCCACAGTCGTCAGCGCCAAGCTCTGGACGAAAGGCGTTCGCTACGCCTTTGAAGACCGCCAATACTTCGCCCAATACGTTCCCATCATCTCGGCAAGATTCTGGAAGCGGCTGCCGGAAGATATGCGCAAAACCATTGCCGATACCTGGGAAAGCATCGTCGATGAAGGCCGCGCCATGGCAAGAAAAGCCCAGGATGAAGCCTACCGAACCCTTAAAGAAAACGATGTCGCTATTGTTATGCCCGGCCGCGAGGCATTGGCTGAAAAACGCAGAGAGATGATGCCTCGACAAGCGGCATTGGCGAAAAAAATGAAAATCGACCCCGCATTGCTTCGCCAAGTCCATGCGGTACTGGGGAACTAGGGTCTAGACGATGAGCGACACCCCGGCCCGAACCACACAACCCCTTAACGACCGGCAACAGACTCCCGGCCAGACCTATGGCCCAGGGCTTTGGATTTCCGCCATTGCCGTTGCAACAATTGTCGGTCTGCTGATCTGGAACTCATGGCAAACCCGGGAGTCCAGCCTTCAACTGGCGAAGGTGACGCTCGAGTATCAGGCCCGCGCCCTGGGTGAGCAACTGACCAGCAACCTGCTTAACCTTGAGCGACAACTTCAATTCGTCAGCACCAAGCCCGAAGCCCTGATGGCGCTTAAAGGCGACGCGCCGGAAGCTTTTTTCTGGGAGCTGAAACAGCGTTCATTTAGCGAAAAGGGCGTTATCCAGTATCGCTTTTTCGATGTCGACGGAGTTCAGCGCGCCACAACCGATGGCGCAACATCGGATAGTATTTCGGTCAAAACAGAGCGGTTTTTCATCAAACATCAAAAGCAGTTTTACGAATATGTGTTTGAAGCACCTCTGCGTTTGACGCCGGAAGGGCCCTGGCTGCTCAGCATGAGCCGCAGCATCTATGATTCTCAAGGAACATTCGTCGGCGTCGCCCAGACGCTCATGAAAATGAACGATCTCAGGATTATCTTGGCCGGTGAAGAATTTGGCGGCTTCGAGAGTTCCGCTTTTTTCGACGCCGAACGGACCATTCTCTCCTTTTGGCCGCCCGCCAGAAACGAGACTGAGAGTCTAATTGGCCGTAAACTCAATAAGGACCTCCGTTTTTCAGGGGTTTTCATTGCCGAAGACGGGGCAAGCAACTGGATGGCGCGAACCGGCGACAACCGCATTGTCGCCAGCTACAAGATCAGCAATTTTCCACTCTATGTCGGGCTGACCCGCCCCTACGAAAATATTCTGGCCCCTTGGTCACAACAGTTGAGTCATACGCTTTGGGCCATCGCCATCATCATCGTCGGTTTTCTCGTTTTGATTTTCTTCGTCATTCGGCGAACCCATATCGAGCAGGAACTCAACCTGGCCGTCCACCGTCTGCACTCGGCCGTTGAGCAGAGCCCAATCAACATCATTATCACCGATACCGCGGGAAACATCGAATACGTCAATCCGGCCTTTTGCCAAGTTACGCAATACAGCAAAGAAGAGGTCTTGGGGAAAAACCCCCGCCTGCTCAAAACAGGCCACACCCCCAAGGCCGTGTATAAAGAACTCTGGGACACCATCATTAGGGGCAACGAGTGGCACGGCGAATTTCTCAACAAAAAGAAAAGCGGCGAAGTCTTCTGGGAAAGCGCCAATATCTCGCCCATTCGCGATCAGGACGGGAAGATTACCGACCGCCAACGACATGAAGAGGAGTTGCGCAAGGCCAAGAACGACGCGGAAGCCGCCGCCCTGGCCAAATCGGAATTTCTCGCCTCCATGAGCCATGAAATTCGCACCCCAATGACCGGCGTGATGGGTTTTGCCGATTTACTTCTGGAGGACGACCTGAAACGAGAAAGTCGCAATAAGGTCCTGAAAATAAAGGATGCGACACGATCTCTACTGGCGATCATCAACGACATTCTCGATATGTCGAAAATGGAAGCGAAGAAAATGGAGATCGACACCATCGATTTCCATCTCCCTTCAGAGATCGATAAAGTCGTCGCCCTGTTCAAAGAAAAGGACGGCGGCCGAAATAAGAAAAACCTGACGCTCACAACGATCCTCAGTGACGATTTCCCCATTGGCGTCAATTCGGACCCCACCCGGCTGCGCCAAATTCTCATCAACCTGATCGGCAACGCCGTCAAATTTACTGAGCACGGTAGTGTAACCATTGAAGGGAGCCTGGCTCTATCGGATACCGGCAAGCCGGTGATTAAACTGGTCGTCACCGATACCGGCATAGGAATGACGCCCGAAACCCTGGAAAAGCTCTTCACCGATTTCACCCAGGCCGATACGTCGATCACCCGACGTTTCGAAGGCACCGGCCTCGGTCTGGCGATCTGCAAGCGGCTGCTCGATCTTATGGGCGGCGAGATCGGTGTCGAAAGCACATACGGCAAGGGTAGCCGCTTTTGGTTTACCCTGCCTTATGTAAGAGCCAAAACCGTTGTTGCCGTTCAGGCTCCCGAAACGACCGGGTCTCAACGGTTTGAAACCTTAAAACCGCTCAATGTCCTGATTGCCGAAGACAACAGAATCAATCAGCAAATCCTCAAGGCAATGATTGTCAGGCTCGGCCATCTGGTCACCCTGGTCAACAATGGGATTGAAGCGGTCGACGCCCATCGGCGCAACCGTTTCGATTTGATCTTGTCCGACGTGCGCATGCCGGTCATGTCGGGACCGGATGCCGCCAGGGCCATTCGCAGACTTGAGGGCCCCAAGGGGAAAATTCCGATCATCGCGCTCACGGCCGATGCCATGGAGGAACACAAACAAGGCTATCTTGACGCCGGTATGAATACCGTGGTGACCAAGCCCGTCGATCTCAACGAACTGACCCGGGCGATCAATGCGGTGATGGGGGAACAGATTCATAAACCCGTTGAAATGGCCAACCCGTTTATCGAACCGCTTTTGCCGGAGTTAAGCGAAGCAGTCGATGAAGCAGATGATGACGCCATGGACGCGGTTGACGATTTTCTCAGTCAAATCGGCGCTTCATCGGATGAAGACAAGACGGGCTGACGGCTCACCAACTTGCTTGACGGGAGACGGTCGCCTTCGTAAAAGAGCGAGAACTTTTTTTGCGGGTGTAGTTCAATGGTAGAAATGTTACCCACAAAAAACCACAATAAAATCAATGGCTTATAGACCATAAAATTAGTTGTATCCTCGATGTATTCTGGCGTCGATACGAGGTGCAAGCGGGATGGTTGAGGGCATTTTCTATCAGGTTGTATCTTTGGGTGCTTCCATATATTTAAAGTCATCAGGGCTTACGCCGAACATGTTCCTGAAACAGTCTTTTGCGTACTGAGTCATTTCCTCATCGGAGTGTTTTTGCGACAACCATGAAAAGTCGTAATCGAACGGCCCGTCATTTAAAATCCATTGTTGGGTCAGGTCGTAGATAATGGCATTGGCAAAAAATACGTTGAATGTCCGTTTTATGCCCTCTGGGTCTTTATCGGGGAATGCGCGCGGGAAAATGCCGTCATCATCTGCTTTGTCTGAAAATAGAGACAGGTGAGATAAGAATAATTGCTGAGTTGTTTCAGAAATTCGAGTGCCAGTCATCCACGCACCAGGCCAACAGAAGAATTCTGGGTTCTCAAGTTTGTCTGAAGAAAATGCAAGGAAGTGAGAGAAGAGAACTCGAACCGGCAGATTCTCCAGTTCATAGTTAAACGATTTCTGCTCTTCCATTACGACTTTAACCCCGGGAACGCTCTCAATCCACCCGGCGATTTCCTGTAAAGCAGCCATTGGGTGGTCGTAGCCATCGGACTCTGTGAGCGCGGCTGCAATCTGAATGTATTCTTCTTTAGAATAGTCGGTGATTGCCTTTCGCAATTCTGGTTTCGTGGTTCCCACTACATGGCACAGCCTTACAAATCGGGTGCCAGGATCAACATCTATAATGAAGTCATGGTAACTTTCGATCTGGAAAGGAAATCCTCGAGTCGGATTTAGAGCGATGTCGCATATCAGAAGAAAAAGCCCGATTAAGGGATCGTCGATCTCTTCAGGCCACTCTGAATTTGTGATTTTTAAAAATAGTTCGAAGGCTTCGACGTAAATATCAGCGAAATAACCACCTTCTTTAAGGCTTTCTACCGTCAGCGGTGTATCGGAGCAAAATGCCAAGTATTGAAGTTGGCAAAAACGTGCTTGCCCCTCAAAAAGGGCGCGAAGGCCTATTGGCGCACGAGCGATAGGGGAGCCATGATAAAAACCAAGGTGCTCCTCAGCCTTTAACTTCGGAAATTCGTTATCCCAAATGCGGGCATCGGGGAAATGGTCAAAATTACGATCAAATGTCGCTGAAAGCATGGATGCCAAATGACCGTATGCCATCCAGTACGAATGACCAACGCATTCAAAGTAACGGTTTGCAAAAATTTCCTCAGCACACTGCGGATCGTATGTGAAGGCTTTGTAGAATTCGACGTCCATTGCATTGTTGACGATGATGTTGGCCTCTCGAACTGCTGAGTTTTCGTGGGTAAGCCCGCCCAACATCTCCTTTTCTGCCCAGGTGCGGATTGACTTCCTGGGCCCAACCATTTCAAGCCAGTCTCTTAGGTGGGTGTGGTTGACGTGGGAATGTGCCGGATAAGCAAGGCTAAACACCAGCCCAGCCGTGCTGCCCACATGTTGCCACCAGTGTACTGTTTCGTGCAGATAGGTGGAGTATGCCTGAATTGTCTCCGCTGATAATGATGAGGCGCTATAAACACCAGTGGGTACGGCCTCGATCAATTCATGGACCCGTGGACTAAGTCTCAGAACGAAATGTTCTGTGGTATATGTGCCCCGTGCATTGAGACACGCTTCAAAGGTTGTAGGTTGATCATTGAGACTAGTGATGGGCTCAACAAGTTCACGGTCCATTTTGAAATTTGTGCTCACGGGGCCATCCTGTCGGGTGTTAATTTTCCTGAAAATATCTCTTTATAGTTGTATATGCTGACACAGGCCTAGCAGTATTGACAAGGTGGCATCTGAATTTCATAACTTGACCAGCGCGGGTATGATGTAATGGACGCGGTTGACGATTTTCTCAGTCAAATCGGCGGCTCACCAACTTGCTTGACGGCAGGCGGCGGCCTTCGTAAAAGAGCGAGAACTTCTTCTGCGGGTGTAGTTCAATGGTAGAACAGCAGCTTCCCAAGCTGCATACGAGGGTTCGATTCCCTTCACCCGCTCCATCTCTCCTTTCCCAAGCCCCCTCACCGTCGTATCCTGTTGCCGCTCGGTTTCCATTGCCTCAAATAAGCCGCCATCAAACTGATGGGACATAAAAGAAGGGGTCCGATATGGCGTTCAATCGTATCTTCCATATTTTCTCTCTGGCTTTTTGCGTCGGAATAATCCTAACCGCCCCCTCTTTCGCACAGGACGCCAACAAGGCGCTTGAACGCTTCGATAAAGACGGCGACGACCGGGTGTCGAAAAAAGAATGGAAACAGAGCGGCAAATCCATGCGCGGCTTTAAAAGGCTCGACGCCAACAATGACGGATATGTAACCCGAGAAGAATTCAGCGCGTTATTTGGCGGCGGCCCGGAGCAGGAAACGGCGACAAAGCCGGTTATTCCATCCTCGCAATCCATGCCAAGCGGAGATTATCAGCCCTCGACAGGCAACGACACCGTCGGCAAAGAGGCCATCGACAAGGAAACCCTCTGCGCCATCAGCCGCCATAAAAAGTGCAGTCTCGATCCGGCGATAAAACGCGGGCTGTTTATCACCGGGCTGGAGCCAAAGTTTCCAGACCATTTGAACTGCCGGGGCATCGATGAGTTTTACGCCAAGGATTACACCGCGGTACGCAACCGGACCCAGCTTCATGGCGGCATCGATATGCCCGTCCCCTGGAATACGCCCATGCGGTTCATGGCCGATGGCGTGGTCGTCGGCAACTATGAGGGCTTCGATTCATATCGGGGTCGGGAAATCATCGTTCGCCACAGTCCGGAAGATACCGGCATCCCTCTGTGGATTTACTCCCAATACGCCCACTGCAGCGAACAGCCCAAACAACAGGTGGGACAGCGGGTGAAAATGGGAGAGGTCATTTGCCCCACCGGCAATACGGGACGAGGCAAAAACGAAGCTGTTCAGAGCAGCAGACGCCGCCCGGCCATTCATTTCGCCATTTGGTATTCCAAGAGCCCGAGGTATTTTCCCGCCAAGGGTAAGGTCATTATGGAAGACGGCCATTGGATGGACCCAAATGCGATCTATCGCAAGAAACTGCCGCTCGATTCCTACGCCATGCGAGACTTGCCAGAGGCCGAAAAGAAAATTCCCATTTCGGTCATGGTCGACGACGGGGAGCTGATTCCCGCCGACACCAAACTCATCCGGCCCTACGCCTGCTCGCGTAAATAAGCACAACGACATATTCCCGTTTGTTTTTTTGGGGCAAAAAAACTAATCTGCGAGCTTGATCTCAATCATGGGGCAAGAGCCGGTTTACCGGCTAAAAAGCCCTATCCGTGAAGCCGTTATCTGGAGCCGCAACGCATGAGCCGGAGCGAGACCGCAAACCGCAAGAGCATGACGCCGCCGCTATCGCCGGTGTTGTTTGCCGGGATGGCCCTGCGCCCCATGCCGCTGGCCTTGCTGCAACCGGCGTTGAAGCTGGCGATGAACACCATTCAGCATCGCCACCCGGAGGTTTTCGACCGGCTGAGTTGTCTTGACGATCCGGTCTATCTGATCGACCCGGTGGATCTGCCCTTCGTTTTCATTTTGCGCCCCGACCCCTTGTTGCCGACCCTTCACGCCGAGCGCGACGCTATGGGCATCGAAGTGACGGCGACCGTTCGCGGCCCCTTGATGGCGCTGATCGGCCTTCTGGAAGGCACAACGGATGGCGACGCCCTGTTTTTTTCCCGCGACCTCATTGTCGAAGGCGACACCGAAGCCGTGGTGGCGTTGCGCAACGCGGTCGATGGGGCCGAAATCGATGTTTTGGAAGATTTGCTGGCCGCCCTCGGACCTTTGGCCCGACCGGCCAAGCGCGTGGTTGGCGGGGTCACCGGGCTGTTCTCCATGGCGGCGCGCGATCTTGAAACGGTGCGCAACGCCATGATCGCCCCGGCTGTGCGGCAAAGCGAAATCCAGGCCGCGAAAATCAAGAAAATGGATGAGAAAGTGACCGCCATGGGCCGCCAAAGCCGCCGCCAGCGCGGAAGAAACAAAGATCAATAGAACGGCAGAAACTCGTGACCGACAAACTTGAACTCGTTTGCCCGGCGGGCACCCCCGCTTCCCTCAAAGCCGCCGTGGATTCCGGCGCCGATGTGGTTTATCTGGGTTTCCGCGACGAAACCAACGCCCGCAACTTCCCCGGCCTCAACTTCAGCCGCGACGAGTTGCGCGAAGGTCTGGCTTACGCTCACCAAAGAAACGCCCATGTTTATGTGGCGATCAACACCTTCCCCGAGGCGGGCAACCCGGACCCCTGGCGCAAAGCGGTGGACGACGCGGCCACAATCGGCGTCGATGCGGTTATTCTGGCCGATATCGGGCTGGCCGACTATGCCGCGCAGACCCACCCCGACCTGCGGCGTCACCTGTCGGTCCAGGCCTCGGCCTCCAATCCGGAAGCGATCAAATTTTATACCGAAGCCTTCGGCGTCAAGCGTGTGGTGCTGCCGCGGGTGCTGACCCTGCCGGAAATCGCCGCGCTCAATAAAGAAATCGATGTCGAGACCGAGGTCTTCGTATTTGGCGGACTTTGCGTTATGGCCGAGGGCCGCTGCGCGCTCTCTTCCTATGCAACCGGCGAATCGCCCAACATGAGCGGCGTCTGCTCTCCGGCCAGCCATGTACGCTACGAAGATGAGGGCGACCGCATGGTTTCACGGCTGGGCGAGTTCACCATCAACGCCTTCGAGCCCGACGAAAAGGCCGGCTACCCGACGCTTTGCAAGGGGCGGTTCGTTACCGAAGACCAGGCCAAATATCTGTTTGAGGAGCCGACCAGCCTGAACGCAGCCGACATGCTGCCCGAGCTGATGGAGGCGGGCGTCACGGCGCTTAAGATCGAAGGGCGTCAGCGGGGCCGGGCCTATATCGGTCAGGTGGTCGCCGCTTTCCGCAAAGCTGTCGATGCTGCCGCCGAGGGGCAAAAGGTCAAGGTCGACCTGACCGCCGTCACCGAAGGTCAGCAAAAGACATCCGGCGCATACGAAAAAACCTGGCGGTAAGGACCCATGAGCAAAATTCAAACTCCCCGCCTCGCCATGGGGCCCGTTCTGTTTAACTGGAAGCCCGAGTTCTGGCGCGACTTCTATTTCCGCATCGCCGACGAAGCCCCGGTCGACACGGTCTATGTGGGCGAGGTGGTCTGTTCCAAACGTTCGCCTTTTTACGAACCCTACATCGCCGACGTTGTCGAGCGCCTGCTGGCGGCCGACAAAAAGGTCATCCTCTCGACCCTCGCGCTGATTATGAACAAACGCGAGATGGATTCGGTGCGCGAGATCGCCGGAGCCGACGACCTGATGGTCGAAGCCAACGACGTCTCCGCCGTTGCGCTATTGAAAGGCAAGCCCCACGCGGTCGGGCCTTTCGTCAACGTCTACAACGAAGGCACGCTGGCCTATCTGGCGCGCAATGGAGCAACACGGGTCTGCCTGCCGGTCGAGCTTTCCGCCGAATCCATCGCCGCCCTGTCGCAAAACAGCGACATCGAACTAGAAGTGCAGGTCTTCGGCCGTCTGCCGCTCGCCGTTTCGGCCCGCTGCTACCATGCGCGGACCCACAATCTGGCTAAGGACAACTGCCAGTTCGTTTGTGATAAAGACCCTGACGGCCTCGATCTCGACACCCTGGACGGCGAGCCGTTCCTGGCGGTCAACGGCATCCAGACCATGTCTTATACCTATTGCAACATGATCGGCGATCTCGACCTGCTCAAAAGCTCCGGCGTTAAACACTTCCGCCTGTCGCCCCACACCGGCGACATGGTCAAGGTGGCCCAGGCCTTTCAGGAAACGCTGGCGGGCAAAATTTCCGTCGAGGAAGCCGATGACATCATCGCAGGCGAAATCGACGATATGCCGGTTTCCAACGGCTATCTGCACGGCAAAGAGGGCGTTCGCCTCGAAGGAACCCTGGCCGAATAGCGCGAAAGAAACGCGCCAAAACAATCACCGCCAGGGGTTCAACCGCCTGACCTTAAATCGTCATCGATAATAGGGTCGAGGCAGGTCTTAAATTCTTCGAACGTAAAGGGCTTACAGAGCGCCATATCCGCTCCGATTTTCTGCGCAGCACGTATCGCCGATTGGCCGGAAACCGTTCTCCAGCCACCAGACATCGCCACAACCAGAAGATCGGGATTTTTCTGTTTTAGCGAGCGAATGCCTTCAATGCCACCCATACCGGGCATAAAAATATCGACAAAGGCCACAGCGAAATCTTTCAATTTTCGCATATTGCAGGCGTCTTCCGCATTCCCGCAAACAATCGCCTGGACTTTCAGCTCATGCATAAAGTTGGAAACCAACTGCGCCATACCGGAATCGTCATCAATGACCAGTCCCATTTTCCACTTTTTCATACCGCCCGCCTCTCCATGGGCCGCTCTCTGTCTAATCGACCAAGAAAATCCTCAGCTAACAATGGGCGGTCAACGGCATATCCCTGAACCTTGTCACAGCCTAAAGCGGCAAGATAAGAAAGTGTTTCGATATTTTCAGCACCTTCGGCGCAAACCGAAATACCAAGGCCATGAGCCAGCCCGATAAGCTGCCTGACAATGACATCGGCTTCTTTTTCCTCAAGGGCCCGGGCAACAAACATCCGGTCAATTTTCAATTCACTGAACGGCATTCGGTAAAGCTCCACCAATGATGAGTATCCCGTTCCAAAATCATCAATCGATAAGCCAAATCCCTTGATTCTAAAGCGAGTCAGAATTTTCGCCGATGTGGCGGTATCTTCCATGACGGCGCTTTCCGTAACTTCAAATATCAACCCATCAGGGTCAACGCCCGCCGCTCTGACAAGATTTTCATAGCGGTCGGGTAAATCAAGGTCGGTTAACAAGACCGGTGAAAGGTTGATCGCCAAAAGTGGCGATAGGCCTCTTTCAGCCCACCTCTGCATCTGTTTGAGCGAAGCCGACAGAACGATTTCCGTCAATTCCGGCATCAACCCCTCAGCCTCGATCATTGGCAGAAAATGTCCCGGCGACAGTTCGCCGTGCAAAGGATGACGCCAACGGACAAGCGCCTCCGCCCCACACAACCAGCCCTTTCCACAATCTTGCCCGCTAAAAGAAAGTTTAGGCTGAAATCGCGGGAAGAACGCACCGTTCGCCAAGCCGTCCCGGATTTCCTCATGGGTAATTTCAGTATTGCTGCGAGGGTCGTTTAGGGTTGTCGCGAGGAAAGACCGCACAGAAAGCAACGCCTCTTCAACCAGATCGATATCGATTGGTTTAGCCAAAGCGCCACAGATATTAAGCCCCTTCGACAAGCCGAAATTACGAGCGGTTTTTAAAACTTCTTGGTCATGTCCGCTAATGATGAAAATCGCAGCTTCCACACCCTGGCGATGCATCTGATCGAGCATTTCTACGCCATCCAGGCCAGGCATCGCCAAATCTATAAACAAGATCGTCGGTTTAAACTGGCGATAGGCCTCTTTAAATGCCAGTGGGTCGGTGATGCTATCGGCCTCATAATCCAAGCCTTCGGCAACCGCACTGATAATGCTGCCAATCTTCGCCTCGTCATCAACGACTAAAACGCGATTCGTGCTCATAGAGTTTCTCCCGTTATTGTTTTTCCTTCAGTCTCTAAGGCTTCTTTAACGGCTGTCGATAGCTGTTTGTCCGTATATGGTTTCTGCAACAGGGCATATCGGCGGCCTTCGTTAAATGCGTCGCGCGGAAATCCCGATGTCAGAAGAACCGGTATATCCGGAAACATCTCACGGACCTTGTCGGCCAGCTCAAGACCGTTCATCCCGCCCGGCATCACCATGTCGGTAAACAGCAGATCGATGGAAGAAACAACGGCGAGGTTATCCAAGGCCTCCTGGCCATTGGCTGCGGAGATCACCGTATATCCAAGATCCTCTAATTGCAGGGCCGCAACCTCCCTAAACCGCCGCTCGTCTTCAACCAATAAAATCGTTCCGGTTCCCGTAGGCAAAGCGGTTTCACCGTCTTTTACTGTTGCAACCTGTATGTCGCCCGCCTCATCGACTGCAGGCAGGTACATCGAAAATGACGTGCCCTGACCCTCTTCACTGTAAACCTGAATTTGCCCCCCCGATTGTTGGACGAAGCCGTAGACCATGCTGAGGCCAAGCCCCGATCCCTTGCCTGCTTCCTTGGTCGTAAAAAACGGCTCAAAAATCCGATCCTGCAACTCCTGAGAAATTCCGTGGCCCGTATCGGTGACGGTAATTCGGACGAACTGGCCCTCGTGCATCCCTTCATTGAATTGCAGCCTTAACGGATCGAGCGTCGCGCAGGACGTCGCAATAATCAGGCGTCCACCGGAGGGCATCGCGTCACGGGCATTGATCGAGAGGTTGAGCAGCGCCGATTCCAATTGAGCCGGATCGGCCTTGACGAATGGAGGCGCCGCCTCAAGGTTCATCCCGATTTCAATGTTGGTGCCGAGCGTCCGCTCCAGCATTGGAACCATTTTTTTGACCATTGCATTTGCATCGAGAATTTCCGGCTCCAATTGTTGACGGCGCGAAAAGGCCAACAACTGGCGAGTTAAATCAGCTCCTCGCTTGGTCGCCTCAACCGCATCTTCGGCAAACTTCTGGAGTTGTTGATCCTCTCCCAGGCGACGCTGTAAAAGCTGTAGGTTTCCCAGGATAATCCCCAAAAGATTGTTGAAATCGTGAGCGACGCCGCCGGTGAGATTGCCAATCGATTCCATTTTTTGTGCTTGGGTGAACTGGGCCTCGGCTTTTTTCAGCGCCGTAAGATCGGAGAACTGGAAAACCAGATAATCGGGGGAGCCGTCGTTTCTTACCACAAGCCCGGCTGAAAGAATTGCCGGCACGGGATTATCATCCCAACCCACGAGACGAACTTCCATTTGGAAGGTCTCTTCATGATCGGCCAGCAGGCGTTCGATATTTGCCTGTAAAACCTTGTAGTCCCTCTTGATGACAAGGGTGGACGGGGGTCGTCCAAGCAGGTCTTTACGGTCATATCCGAGCAACGAACAGAGGCTGTCGTTGGCATCGACCCAGGTATCGTCAAGACGGAACATGGCGATCCCGTGACCGGCGGATTGAAACGCCTTTTTGAAACGTCGATCGCTCGCCTGAAGCGCTTCCAGCATTCGCTCTTCTCCGGTGACATCGATTAATACGGCCAAGGAAAATTTTGCCGCCCCGTCGCCCCAACGCTCGGGGATCGCCGTCATCAGCACATCCAATGGATGGCCGTGTTTTTTCTTGATCTTCAAAGGTAGATTTTTGCAGTTCCCATATCCGCCGGACCGGGTTGCGACGGCCTTGTCTTTGGCGACGAAATCGGTCCAGGCGCGGCCCAGCACCTCCTGCCGGTCATACCCCAGGCACTCGACCCAATAGTCGTTAACGTAAGTCAACCGCCCCTCGGCGTCCGCTGAATGCATCATCACCGGCGCTCGGTTGCGGGCGTTTAGCTGGGCTATCATGTTTTTGAATGCCCGGGTCAGGGCCGCCAATTCGGAAAAACGGGCCTTTGGAAGGGGGGCGTCCAGTCGCCCTTCCCCGATGGCCTGTGCGGCCCCCGCCAACTCAGCCAATGGGCGCAGGATACGGCGCAAATAAACCAGCACGACGCCACCAATGGCGAAAGCTAGAGCCGTAACGGTCAGTATCATCGAATTGACGCCACTCCCGATCACTTCTCCGATTAAAGACTCAGGGATAGCGTAAATCAGTTGAAGGTTGCGTTTTGGATTGTCGGGGTCAATTTTGATTTTCCGGCTAATCCAGTAAAATTCATCCAATTGGACCGGATATTCTTCAGTGGTTTTTCGGTTGAGCCTGGAGCCTCCCGCAATATCGGAAAGCGGCAGATCGGGAAATTCATCCCGCCATTGGAATCGCCGCCCAAGGTCGAAGCCGAATGTTTTTTCGACATTCGGATGGATCAGAAAATCACCTGATCCATTAATAAGATAATGGGATACACCGGCATCAGGCGCGGCGGACACCAACCGTAAGGTGTTTTGCACATTCTTATTGATCACCACCATGCCGAACATTTTTCCATCCGGCCCGAACACCGGCAAAACACCTCGCAAGGTGGGCCAGTGGGGAACCTCAACCTGCCCGTTTTCCCGGTTCAACGTAATATCGGAAATATAGATTTCCCCCGGCCTGAGGCTAAGCCCCGCCCGAAAATAGTCTCTATCGCCTTTTTGTTGTAAGCGCTCTTCGGGAATAACCGCCGGACGGCCGTCAATTTGATCGACCCGGACAATCTCCCGGCCAGTATCGGCAAGGCCGATATAGCGCAGCTGGGCATAATGATCGTGCCCTCGCATAAAACTGATGAAAATGCTCTGAAGTCGGGTCTTCCAGTCGGTGAGCGAACTGGCTCCCTCGGCATCCCGGTTATTGGGATCGGCCATCGCCCGGATAATTCCGGAAATCGGTGGCGTTCCTACAAGCGCCTGGAGGTCTTCCCGCAGATGATTGATTTCCGACTGAAACCTTTCGGCCGCCGTATCGGCCCGGTTCGTTTCAGAAGCCAGAATGGTTTCGGCAATATTTTCCCGCCCCTCCCACAACTCGTAAACCAAATTAAGTACGGCGCTTCCCCAAAGCGCCAAAATGAAAGCAGCAGAAACCCTGACGCTCAGACTGCGCGGCATCAAACGACTTAAGATCCTCAAGTGCTTAGCCATAACCTGTCATAGGACAGAAGACGCTATGTTACTGTAATCAAAATGCTCTTCTTCCTTAGATAGCGCCTTGCAACTCCCACCTATTAAACGTTGCATTAGTATAATTATATAAAGTAGGATTTTAGACAGGGAGAGACCATCCGTAGGAATACGGAGACGGGCAAAAAAACGAGAGCCCGACGGCTCTTGAGGTAAAGGATGACAGATGACTTCTGCATTCCTGATGCGTCTAGAAGCAAAAGCCTTTGAAACCATGCACAGTCCGGTTCTCATTACGGACGCGCTCGGCGACGACATGCCGACGGTTTACGCCAACCCGGCTTTTGAGCAACTAACCGGCTATTTCTTAAGTGAGATAATCGGCCGGAATTGCCGATTCTTACAAGGGGCCGACCGGGACCAACCGGCTATTCCGAGGATACGACGGGCCCTGGCGGAAAAAAGAAGCATTCGGGCCGTATTGCGAAATTACCGGAAAAACGGAGAGCCGTTTATCAATGAGCTTTTTATCGATCCGATATTCGATGAAACCGGACGGGTGACGCATTTTGTCGGCTGTCAGAACCTGACCGCCGATGCTGAAATGATTGCCACATACAATGACGCAATGGCTTTTTTTAGACTGCTGACAAAACGCGAACAGGAAATTTTCGGACTTCTCGTTACCGGCCTAACCAATAAAGAAGCCGCCAAACATCTAGAGATCAGCCCCCGGACCGTGGAAACCCACCGCTCTGCAATCTACGATAAAGCAAACACCAAGAAACTGACGTCATTGATCCGTTTTGCCATCGCTCTCGGTTTCCCGCTTAACAATAAAGACATTGCATAAGACAAGCGGTTTATATCACCCCACGAACCTTCGGCGTCTACCCGCAACCAACCCTGGTCAAGGAAAGAGAAGAAAAGCGTTGAAACGCGCCCCCGCCTGGGCTACTTTCCGCGCGCTTTAGGTAGAGCGCGGTCAGTTAGAGGTGAAATCACGGTGTGATTTCGAATCAATAGTGAATCGTCCTCTACCCTAAAAAAGTAAACAGATTGACGTTTTAATATTTCACCACGGCGTGGCGTAATCTAAAAACGACCTGTTTTATGGAGAGATGGCCGAGTGGCTTAAGGCGCACGCTTGGAAAGCGTGTGTACCGCAAGGTACCGAGGGTTCGAATCCCTCTCTCTCCGCCATTTTCCTTATAATTTTATTTTTTCGAGTTCCATGGAAGAAGCCCAAATGCTTCGTCTGCTTTTGGCCTGCCTGATCCGGATTGTATCAGCACAAAGATATCGATAGACCCTGTCTATCAATAAGATAATTATAATCAATTTTTCAAAATGACGACGCTCAACTATTCTAAAGTTAATCGCTCGGGTTGATCGCTGTTTTTCTGCTACACTTATGGTGGTTGGGCGACGCGATACGAAACACTCCAAACGAATTCCGAATATTTCCAGACCACCGACAGGGAAGGATTTTTGACAATGACCGAAGTAAAATGCCCTATGGCTGAACAAAGAGCGGGCGGCGGAACCTCCAACGACGATTGGTGGCCGAACCGGCTCAAACTCAACATTCTCCGACAGCATTCTTCTCTCTCCGATCCCATGGGAGAGGGGTTCGATTACGCCGAAGAGTTCAAGAAACTCGATCTCACGGCAGTGAAGAAAGACCTTTTCGGGCTGATGACCGACTCCCAGGACTGGTGGCCGGCGGACTATGGGCATTATGGCCCGCTATTTATCCGCATGGCCTGGCACAGCGCGGGCACCTACCGGGTCAACGACGGCCGCGGCGGTGCGGGCACCGGCAACCAGCGCTTCGCCCCGGTCAACAGCTGGCCCGACAACGCCAACCTGGATAAGGCGCGGCGTCTTCTCTGGCCGATCAAGCAGAAATACGGCAAGCAGCTTTCCTGGGCCGATCTGATGATTTTAGCCGGCAACTGCGCACTCGAATCCATGGGCTTCAAGACCTTCGGCTTCGCAGGCGGCCGCGCCGACATCTGGCAACCGGAAGAAGACATCTACTGGGGTGTCGAGGCCGAATGGCTGGGTGACAAACGCTACAGCGGCGAGCGCGACCTGGATAATCCCCTGGCCGCCGTGCAGATGGGCCTGATCTACGTCAACCCCGAGGGCCCGAACGGCGAACCGAGCGTCCTCGCCTCGGGTCGCGACATCCGCGAAACCTTCGCCCGCATGGCGATGAACGACGAAGAAACCGTCGCCCTGGTCGCCGGCGGCCACACTTTCGGTAAATGTCACGGCGCAGGCGACGCGGCCCAGGTCGGCCCCGAGCCCGAAGCCGCCAACTTGGCCGAACAGGGCCTCGGCTGGAAAAGCGCCCACGCCTCGGGCAAGGGTGACGATACCATCACCAGCGGCATCGAAGGCGCCTGGACCGCCAACCCGATCCAATGGGACATGGGTTATTTCGACCTTCTGTTCGGTTATGACTGGGACCTGGTGAAAAGCCCTGCCGGAGCTTGGCAGTGGGTGCCGGTCGGTCCCGAGGATAAGGACCTCGCACCGGCCGCTCACGATCCGGCGAAAAAGGTCACCACCATCATGACGACGGCTGACATGGCCATGCGGATGGACCCGATCTACGGCCCGATCTCCAAGCGGTTCCATGAAAACCCGGATCAATTCGCCGACGCTTTCGCCCGCGCCTGGTTCAAGCTGACTCATCGCGATATGGGCCCGCGCGCCCGCTATCTCGGCGCGGAAGCGCCTGCCGAAGAACTGATTTGGCAGGACCCGGTCCCGGCGGTCGATCACGACCTGATCGACGACAACGATGTCGCGGGTCTCAAGGAGAAAATCCTCGGCTCAGGCCTGTCCGTCTCCCAGTTGGTTTCCACCGCCTGGGCCTCGGCCTCCACCTTCCGCGGCTCCGACATGCGCGGCGGGGCCAACGGCGCACGCATCCGCCTGGCCCCTCAGAAAGACTGGGAAGTCAACAACCCGGCGGAACTGGCCAAAGCCTTAAAGGTCCTGGAAGGCGTACAGAGCGATTTCAACGCCGCCCAGTCCGGCGGCAAAAAGGTTTCGCTGGCCGACGTCATCGTACTCGGCGGCTGCGCAGCCGTCGAACAGGCGGCGAAAAACGCCGGGATCAACATCCAGGCAGCCTTTACGCCGGGACGCACCGACGCCAGCCAGGAGCAGACCGACGTGGAATCGGTGGCCATGCTCGAACCGATGGCCGACGGCTTCCGCAACTACGCCAAGGCGCAACTCGCCAAGGCGGCGGAGCATTTCCTGGTCGATAAGGCGCAACTTCTAACCCTGACCGCGCCGGAAATGACCGTCCTGGTCGGCGGATTGCGCGTTCTGGGCGCAAACTTCGACGGGTCGAAGAACGGCGTTTTCACCGACCGGACTGAAACTTTGAGCAACGACTTCTTCGTCAACCTGCTCGACATCGGAACGGAGTGGAAGGCGGTTAACGACGAAGAAAGCCTGTTCGAAGGCCGCGACCGGGCGACCGGTAAGGTCCAATGGACCGGCACCCGCGTCGACCTTGCCTTCGGCTCCAATTCGGAGTTGCGGGCCCTGGCTGAAGTCTACGCCAGTGCGGACTCTCAGCAGAAGTTCGTTCAAGACTTTATCGCCGCCTGGAACAAGGTGATGATGCTGGATCGTTTTGATTTGGTCTAAGGACCAAGCAGTCAAGCCATCTAAAAACAACAATGGGCGGGCCCGAACGGTCCGCCCATTGGTTTTCTTCCCGTGGAGTTTACGATCCCGATCAGGTCGCTACGAGAGCGGCCCCAGCCGCGGCGATGGCCCCACCGCTGATGCGCACCGCCAACGGTCCACGCTGCTCAACGAACTTCTGAACGCCCATGGTCAACCCGATGCCCGCACCGTGGAGCAATAGGGTCGCGGCGGCAAACCCGACGGCGTAAGACAGGCCGCTGGCGTCGACCGGCATTTCCGTGCCGTGGGCATGGCCGTGAAACAGTGCGAAAGCTCCGGCCAGCGCCATGGCGACACCCATCGGCATTTCACGGCCGAGCGCGATAACCGCCCCCAGTACGACCACCGAACCGACGATACCCGCCTCAACGAACGGCAGTGGAACAGCGCCCATTCCCAACAGGCCGCCGACAATCATCATGGCGACGAAGGCGGCGGGGACGAGCCAAAGGGATTTTCCACCCTGCTGAACGGCGAGCACCCCGACGGCGACCATGGCCAACATATGATCGAGGCCGCCAATGGGATGTCCAAACCCGGCGAAAAGCCCCGATACGGGTCCGGCGCCGGTATGGGCGAAAGCCGGAGCGGCAAAGGCCGCGCTGAACAGAGCGGCGGCAAAGAGTGATCGATTCATATGTAATCCCCTGTATGATGAAACAATACGTAAAGTATGATGAAATTTATTTTTATCATACTTTTCCCAAAGCGCAATAACGGATGGCCGAAGATGGAACGCATCACCGTAACGATCGACGACGATTTACTTAAAAAATTCGATGAGGTGATCGATTCGAAAGGATACGCCAACCGCTCGGAAGGCGTCCGCGACGCCATTCGCCTTCTGCTGGCCGACCAACAGGTTACGGAAGATGAAACGGCTCCCTGTGTCGGTTGCGTCGTCTATATGTACAACCACAAAGAACGCACCCTGTCTTCACGGTTGGTTGAAGCCCAACACCATCACCACGACACCCCCTCGGCCACCTTGCATCTCCACGTCGATGCCGAAAACTGCCTCGAGGCCACAATTCTCAACGGAACGGTCGATGAGGTCCGCCATCTGGCCGATCACATCACCAGCCAAACAGGCGTTAAATACGGGCGGCTTCATCTGATCCCGCTTGATAAAAAATAACCGATAAGGATCATCGCCTGAGCAAGCCGTCATTTTCCCTTTATTACAAGGCTCGGCTTCCTATCTTTTTTACGTCACCAAAGACCGACGGTAACTGAAAACCGAACGGAAGAACGACGCTTGTTTAGGCTATCCGATTTTTTCATCCCCACCGAGGTCCATGAGCTGGGCCGACAGGTGGCCCGGTACCGCGCCGTAGTGCGAACGCTCCTGGTTGTCTCGGCCATGGCGGCGCTGTTTCTGCCGCTTTACGTCGGGTTTGTTGCGGGCGCAAGCAGGCTGGAAATCGGCATCATCCTTGGCTGCATCGCCACACCCATCATCGGCGCTTTTATCATCCGCCAGACCGGCAACCTGTTTGCCGCCTTGGTCACGGCCAATCTTCTGGGCGTCATCCTCGGGTCGGTTTTCGCCTTCCACACCGGCGGCATTCAGTCTTTCACCATCCCCTGGTTTCTCTCCAACCTCGCCCTACTCGGCACCTTTGGAAACCGCCGTTTCCTGCTGATCATCGGAAGCAGCGTTTTCCTCGCTTTCGCTTTCCTTGTCGTCAGTGAAGTCGTTGGGGTTTTACCAACGGTGCAGCTTTCCAAATCCGACCAAATGATCGGTTTCGCCATTTCCGGCATGACGGCCCTTGGCGCGGTTATTTGGGGGGCCTATGTGGTCGATAAGGCGCGGGACAAATCGAAAAAACGCCTGAAAAACGCCCTCGCCAACGCCGAGCAAGCCAACGAAGCCAAATCCCAGTTCCTCGCCACCATGTCCCACGAAATTCGTACGCCGTTGACCGGTGTGCTCGGCATGGCCGACCTGCTGGGGGAAACCGAGCTCACCGGTCGACAACGCAATTATCTCGCCTCAATTAAAGAATCCGGTGGGTTCTTTTTGGAAATTCTCAACGACATTCTCGACTTCTCACGCATCGAGTCGGGCAATCTTCAGGTCGAGGCCATTGATTTTCGCCTTAAAGATGTGGTTGAGGAAACTGTCTCTCTGATGCGCGGCAAACCTGAAACCGAGGGATTGTCGTTCGAAATTTTCTACAGCGAAGACCTTCCCGAAGGGGTCAACGGCGACCCGGCGCGCCTTCGTCAAGTGTTGCTCAATCTGGTCGGCAACGCAGTCAAGTTTACCGCCATGGGCAAGATTACGGTAACGGTCAACGCTATAGAGTCCGAAGCGTCGCACTATCTCTTCGAATTCCGGGTAACCGATACGGGGATCGGCATGACCGAAGAGGAGATGGGTCACCTGTTTCAGCCCTTTACCCAGGTGGATAGTTCCATCAGCCGTCAATACGGCGGGTCGGGTCTCGGTTTGGCGATCTGTAAACGGCTGGTTGGGCTGATGGGCGGGACAATCTCTGTTGAAAGCGCTCGCGGTCAGGGCTCGACATTTATTTTCACCATCCTCTGCCGTCCCCTCATCCACCCTCTGGCCGAAAAAACGGCGGATACAAATCATCGGGAATATGAGGCGACGCGACAACTGGATATTCTGATCGCCGAAGACAATCCGCTCAATCAGGCGATTCTCGGCCAGATGCTCTCCTCACTGGGCCATCAGGTGGAACTGGCCGAAGACGGCAATCAAGCGGTCGATCTGGTTAAAAAAGGAAGTTACGACCTCATCGTCATGGACGTCCGCATGCCCGGCGTCAGCGGCCCCGAGGCGACCCGGATCATTCGCGCCATGCGGCCGCCCAAGAGCGCCATCCCGATTATTGCCTGCACGGCGGACACCCTGGCCGAACATATCGAACAGTTTAAAGAAGAGGGCATGAACGACGTGGTGACCAAGCCCTTCCGCAAAGGCGATCTTTTACGCGCCATCAACCGGGTTCTGGGCGAGGCCATCCACGTCTCGACCGGCATCGACGAACCGCCAAAGCCGAAAAGACAGGCCGCCACGCCCGCCCCGGACGACGCCGAGATCGAGGCGCTTCTTAAGCGGATGGAATCCCCTCAGATTTAGGGTTAGGTTTCCGTATCGATGGAGCCGCCCGAGCCGTCGCCATCTTTATTGTAGGCGGCCTCACCCTGCGCCTTCACTGCGGCTTCCTCACCGTCGCTGGAGGCGGGAGCTTCCGGTTTCGGCCCGCCCTTGGCGACACCGACCATGGAAGGCCGCAACAACCGGTCATGGATAAGATAGCCCTTCTGCATTTCCTGAAGCACGGTTCCGGCCACCACTTCGGGATTGGGAATTTCAAACATCGCCTGATGGTAGTTGTGGTCGAATCGCTGATTTAACGCCTCGATGGGCTTCACTCCCGCCTTACCAAACGCATCATGCAACTGCTTTTGCGTCATCTCGACACCGACACAGAGGTTTTCCAGCGCTTCGTCGCCCTTGCGGGATTCGGGGTCGACGGCTTCGAGCGCCCGGCTCAGATTGTCGGCGACCGCCAGGAAGTCGCGGGCCAGATCCGTATTGGCGTATTTGAGCTTGCTCTGAATCTCGGCCTGGAAGCGGCGGCGGGTGTTTTCGGCTTCGGCCAGGGCGCGCATGGCCTGATCCTTCATCTTGCCGAGCTCTTCTTCCAGCTCGGCGATGCGGTCGATCTCGCTCACCGTGCCTTCGATGGCGGATTCGTCGATATAGTCACCGGCATCGGCCTCCGGCGTTTCCGTCGGATCGATGATTTCTTCTTCGCCGTTTTCCGGGTTTTCCTGTTCGTTCTGTTCGCTCATTGCGTCCTCAATTCTAGACTCACTTGCCGCCTCATCCAATCAGCCGTCCCACCAGCTTGGCGGTAAAATCGACCATGGGAATGATGCGGGAATAATTGATCCGGGTCGGGCCGACAACCCCAATTGCGCCAACCACCGTTTCTTGCTCGTTTTTAAACGGTGCGACGACCAGGGAACAGCCCGAAAGATCGAAAAGATGGCTGTCTGCGCCGATGAAAATCTGTACGCCCTCGGCGCGTTCCGTCGTTTCAAGCAGCCCCGACATGGATTGGCGGGTTTCCAGCGCCTCGAAAAGAGTGCGGATCCGCTCAAGATCGCCCACCGCATGAACGTCGTCCAAAAGGTGCGCCTGGCCGCGAACGATTAACGCACTGTCTTCCGCCGCCCCCGCCCAGGTCGCCAGTCCGGCCTCGACGACTTTTTGGGTTAGCTGATCGAGCTCTCGGCGCTGGCTTTTCAACTCTTCGGCAATAATATCCCGCGCTTGGCGCAGAGTTCGGCCGACCAGTCGGGCGCTGAGATAGTTGGTCGCCTCAACGAGGGCCGACGGAGCCAGGGTGGTCGGAACCTCGATGATCCGGTTTTCGACAATGCCGTTTTCGGTCACCATAACCACCAGGGCGCGGCCCGGGCTTAAGGCGACGAATTCAATATGCTTGAGCGGCACCTCGGTCTTGGGCGCAGCGACCAGACCGGCGCAATGGGTCAGCCCCGAAAGCGTGCCGGTGACTTCTTTCAGCAACCCTTCCACCGATTTTCCCGAACCCGCGGCATGGGCTTCGAGCTTTTCACGCTCTTTTTCGTCCAGGTTGCCTACTTCCATCAGGCCATCGACAAACAGCCGCAGCCCTGCTTCGGTCGGTAGTCGCCCGGCAGAGGTATGGGGCGCATAGAGCAGTCCGGCCTCTTCAAGATCGGCCATGACGTTGCGAATGGTGGCGGGCGAAATGGTTTGACCGAGCTGTTTTGACAGCGTGCGCGAACCCACGGGGTCGCCGGTTTCCACAAAGGTATCGACGACGCGCCTCAAAATATCGCGGGATCGTTCATTGAGCTCGGTAATCATAGGCCGAATTTAGTTCTTTCCGGAGTTCTGTCAACGGCCTGCGGTTGTCTTTGCCGCCGACTTTGATTAGCTTGCGCCGAACCAATCATTTTTTCAGGAATATCCGACCCATGAGACCTTCCGGCCGCAAGCCCGATCAGATGCGGGACATTACCATCGAAACCGGCGTCAACAAACACGCCGAAGGCTCCTGCCTGATCAGCTTCGGCGATACCAAGGTGCTCTGCCTGGCGACCGTCGAAGAGCGTGTGCCGCCTTGGATGCGCAATAGCGGCAAAGGCTGGGTCACCGCCGAATACGGCATGCTGCCGCGCTCGACCAACAGCCGCACCGGCCGCGAAGCCGCGCGGGGCAAACAAACGGGCCGGACCCAGGAAATCCAGCGCCTGATCGGCCGCAGCCTGCGCGCCGTCACCGATCTCGAGAAATTGGGCGAGCGGCAGATCACGCTCGATTGCGACGTCATCCAGGCCGACGGCGGCACCCGCACCGCCTCGATCACCGGCGCATACGTCGCCCTTCACATCGCCTGCCAGAAAATGGTCGATCTCGGCATCCTCAATGAGCTGCCGCTGATTGGCGAAGTGGCCGCGGTTTCCTGCGGTCTCTACGAAGGCACGGCGGTGCTCGACCTCGACTACGACGAAGACAGCAACGCCGAGGCCGACACCAACTTCGTGCTCACCGGCAACGGTATCGTCGAAGTTCAGGGCACGGCGGAAGCCGACCCGTTCAGCGAAGAACAGTTCCACCAGATGTTCATGCTGGCCAAAAAAGGCGTTTCCGAACTGGTCGCCAAACAGCGCGAAGCCCTGGGACTCTAAGCCGTGCCCCGCAAGTTCACCGAAAACAAGCTGGTCATCGCCAGTCACAATAAAGGCAAGGTCCGCGAAATCGGCGAACTTCTGGAGCCCTATGGCGTCGAGGTGGTTTCCTCGGGCGAGTTGAATTTGAGCGAACCGGTGGAAGACGGCGAAACCTTCATCGCCAATGCCGAGATCAAGGCCCATTCGGCGGCCAAAGAGTCGGGCCTTCCCGCCCTGGCCGACGATTCGGGCCTTGCCGTTCATGCGCTGGACGGCAAACCGGGCATTCATTCGGCCCGCTGGGCGGGGCCGGACAAAGATTTTCCCATGGCCATGGAAAAGATCGAGAGTCTGCTCGAAGGCCAATCCGACCGCTCGGCCCATTTCGCCTGCGCCTTGGCCCTGGCCTGGCCCGACGGTCATGTGGAAACCTTCGAAGGCCGGGTCGAGGGACAGATGGTCTGGCCGATGCGCGGCGACAAAGGGTTCGGCTACGATCCGGTTTTCGTCGCCGACGGCTACGACATCACCTTCGCCGAAATGAGCCCGCAGGAAAAACACGCCATCAGCCACCGGGCCAAGGCCTTCAAAAAATTGGTTGAAGCCTGTTTTGAAAAATGACGACACCGCTGGCTCTTTATATCCATTGGCCCTTTTGCGTCTCTAAGTGCCCCTATTGCGACTTCAACAGTCATGAATCCTCGGTCATCGATCAGGGGGGCTGGAAACGCGCTTACTTGAACCGGCTGACCGATCTGGCCGAGCGGACCGAAGGACGGGTTGTCGAGACGGTGTTTTTCGGCGGCGGCACGTCCTCGCTGATGGATGCCGGAACGGTGGCGGCGATCCTCAATCAGATACACCGCCTCTGGCCCGTTGCGCCCGATTTGGAAGTCACGCTGGAAGCCAACCCGACCACGGCCGAGGGCGGCAAGTTCGCCGACTTCGCCAGCGCCGGGGTCAACCGGCTGTCCATTGGTGTGCAATCCTTTGACGATAGGGCGCTGAAGTTTCTCGGCCGCGCCCATAACGCCAAAGAAGCGCGCGACGCCATTCGGCTGGCCGCCAAAACCTTCGAGCGCTTTTCCTTCGACCTGATCTACGCCCTGCCCGGCCAGGGGCCAACCGACTGGGCCGATCAAATGGCCAAAGCCCTGACCTTTGAGCCCGAACATCTCTCGGTCTACCAACTGACCGTCGAGCCGGGCACCGGCTTTCACAAAGCCAAGGTCGCCGAGGTCGAGGAAGACCTGGGAGCCGGGCTTTATGAACAAACCCAAGCGAGCCTTTCGGATGCCGGGCTCCCGGCCTATGAAATTTCCAATCATGCCAGACCGGGGGCCGAGTGTCGGCACAATCTGATTTATTGGAACGGCGGCGACTATCTCGGCGTTGGGCCGGGCGCCCATGGCCGCGTCACGCTCGATGGGGTGGTTCACGCCACTCAGGAAATTCCCAATCCGGCCTCCTGGATCAAGGCGATGCGTAGCGAAGCGGGCCCGGAGGTGCGCTGCCAAGCGCTGTCTCCCGAGGAGCGCGCCGAAGAGCTTTTGCTGATGGGCCTGCGCACCGTTCGGGGCGTTGGCGCGAAACAATTCAAGGCGAAAACAGGCCTTACTCTCGCCGATATCCTGTCACCGGTAGGGCTTGAAACCCTTCAGACCGAAAATTTGATTGCCTGGGATGGCGACACGCTCAGAGCAACAGACCAAGGCCGCCCGCTGCTCAACGGCATTTTGGCCGCTCTCGTCGTTTAGTTGGTCACGTTTTCAAAGCTGTCGGCAGGCGGAGCGATGACACGGGTCGAACGTTCCTGAACTTCCATAACCGCCAAGCCGCGCTGATTGCCGCCATCGGGAAGGAAACGGAAAATCCCATCGCGGCCCACATAGCCGCTTTCGGCCGTCAGGGTCGCCGCATCGAATAACGGCCCGCCTTCGGCGCGGCCCAACACGGCGGCCAGCGCCACAGCGTCATAGGCCAGAGTGGCGAGGCGCGCCGGGCGGCGGCCGTAGGTTTGGCGGAAACGCTCAATGAAGTTTTCCCGTGCGGTGGGGTCGGGCGCGGCATACCAGCCGCCGACCAGCGCAGGCTCCGAGCCGATGCCCGCCACATCCCACTGTCCAGTGCCAAGCATCCGCACTTTCTTGGGGTCGATATCGTAAAACGGCAAATGGGCGGCGATGGTTTGCAGGCGCTTGCCGCCTTCGGCAATCAACAAGGCCGTATAGGGCAGATCGCCGATGGTTTGCAAATTCTCCAGACGCTTCAAGGCCTGGCGCGACAACTGGTCGTCCATCCCTTCAAGCTCCTTGCGCTGGGCCAAGAGAGCGGCGCGGCGCTCGTCGTAGTTGCCCAGGTCGCGGATGATTTGGGTAAAGTCCTCGGTATAGGGATCGTAAAGCGCAACCCGGGCAAGGTAGCCGCCGCGGGCCGCAATGGCGTGGCGGGCCGATTCGAGCACCATCTGCCCATAAGCGTTATCAGGCGCTAAAACGGCGAAATCGGTCACGCCGCGCGAGGCTGAATAGGCAATCACCCGCTCGACCTCTTCACCGGGCATGAAGCCCATGAGGAAGACGTTGTCCGAGGCCACCGCCCGATTGTTGGAAAAGGCGATGCTGTTGATCCCGGCGTTACGCACCAAGGGCGTCACCGCTTCCACTGAAGTCGAAAGCAGAGGTCCGAGAATGAGAGAAGCGCCATTGCTAATCGCCTTATCGGCCGCCTCGACCGCCAGATCAGGCTGACCCATGGTGTCCTGAACGATCAACTCAAAGGCTTCGCCGGCAAAATCGAAAAGCGCCAACTGGGCGGCGTTAAGCATATCAGTGGCAAGTGCGGCGTTGGCTCCGGTCAGGGGGAGCAACAAACCAACGCGCGTGACGCCGTCCGGCTGGACGACGGGACGGTATTCGGCGCGCGGCAATACCGCCTGGGTTTGGGACTGCACCGTGCCTTGCGGCGTCCCGACCAGCGGCGGCAGACCACTCTGGGCTCGTTGTTGATTGGGAAATCGGGTATAGGGTGGACGTTGGGCCGGTTGACGGGATACGGTCTGACCTGGCTTAAAAAGCGGCTGGCCGGGCGTTTGACAGGCGCTTAAACTAAAAGCGCCGAGCATCAAGACGGCGGCCATAAAGCCACGCAAAAGAACTTCGGTATTCTTACGACGATGGACGGTCATGCCCAAATCTTCTCCCCAGAACGACAACAGTCGAATCGGCTCAGAGCCTAGCGGGCCAGACCCCAAGAGTAAACAAGACGATCACCGTCAGTCTTATGCGCCAGGGCTCTATCTGGTCGCCACTCCCATCGGCAATCTTAGGGACATCACCTTGCGGGCGCTCGACGTGCTCGCCGCCAGCGACTATGTCGCCTGCGAGGACACCCGGGTCTCGGGAAAGCTCCTGAACCTGCTGGGCATCAAAAACAAGCTGGTCGCCTATCACGAACACAACGCCGACAAAGTGCGGCCCCGGCTATTAGAAGACCTGGAAAGCGGCAAAACCGTGGCGCTGATTTCCGATGCGGGGACCCCACTGATTTCCGATCCCGGCTTTAAACTGGTCCGCGACTGCCGCGCCAAGGGCCTGCCGGTTTACCCTCTGCCCGGCGCTTCTTCGGTCATGGCCGCTCTGGTCATGGCCGGACTGCCGACCGACCGGTTTTTGTTTGCCGGTTTTACGCCGACCAAAAAAGGCGCGCGGCGGACCTTTTTTGAAGGCTTGAAAGAAACCGCATCGACCCTGGTGGTGTTCGAATCGCCCAAACGCCTCGCCGCCTGTCTTGCCGATGCAGCCGAGGTGTTGGGAAATCGTGAGGCCAGCATCTGCCGCGAGCTGACAAAGCTCTATGAAGAAGCCCGCTCCGGACCGCTCGCAGAGCTGGCCGCCCAACTGGCCGATGAACCGACGCCAAAGGGCGAGATCGTTTTGGTTATTGGCCCACCCGAAGACGCCGCCCCTCTCGACCAGCAGGAGATAGACGCCCAACTGATCAAGGCGCTGGGACAGTATAAGGTCAAAGAAGCCGCCGCCCTGGTCGCCGAACTGACCGGTCTACCCAAACGCGACCTTTATCAACGCGCTCTCGATCTGAAGAAAGACGGCTAATCCCATGGGCAAGCGAGATTTTCGGCAAGCAGCAGAGCGCCGAGGACGGCACGCCGAAACTCTTTGCGCTTGGTTTTTAAGACTTAAGGGCTATCGAATCCTGGCCCACAGCTTCCGTTGTCCCTTGGGTGAGGTGGATATCGTCGCCCAAAAAGGCGGCGTCTGCGTCTTTGTCGAAGTTAAAGCGCGCAAAGATCTGCGCGGCAGCCTGGAAGCTATTTCAGCCAAACAACGCAAGCGTATAGAGAACGCCGCTCAAGTATTCCTTCAACAAAACTCCAAGCGCATCGATAAGGGCGTTCGGTTCGATGTTATAGGTGTTTCGCCCTGGAAGCTCCCACATCACTTTAAGGACGCCTGGCGGCCTAGAGCCTAATTTGACCCGACCCTTGGCGATAATTTTATAAAAAATTTCGATTCCTGGCTTTGGATTCAACCTTTGTTTAGGAACGCCCCCTAACCTGTTGATCGGGAAAGGGAGACCTCCACCTGGGATTTTTGGAGGAAGAAGGGGATGCCCGCGTGATCGGATCGAAGTTCAAAGTCTTGCAAACCGGCGTTTTTCTGGGGCTTTTGCTCCCGGTTCTGGCTGTCGGTTCGGCCTGTACGCCTATTGGGGCGGTGGTTGGCGCAGGGGCGACGGCAGGCGTTGCCGCTATGTCGGAGCGCGGTGTGCAGGGCACGGCCAGCGATTTGGCCGTTCATGCTCAAGTCCTCGAAAAAATCGCCAGCGCCGACCATGGGCTGGCTGCAAGCTTGAGCTTTGAGGTTTACGAAGGACGCGTTCTCGCCGTCGGCCCGGTTGCCGATGATGCCGAAATGGCCAAGGTTGTCGGCCTGATCTGGCAGGTGGACGGCGTCACCGACGTAATCAACGAGTTGGTGCTTGCCGATAATAGCTCCCTCCTCGATACCACCCGCGACAACTGGATTTCGACCCAGCTTAAGGCCGCACTGACCTTCGATAGCAATGTTTACGCCATCAATTACGGTATCGAGACAAAAAATAAAGTCGTTTATCTCATGGGAATTGCACAGGACCGGCAAGAGCTGGACCGGGTGATCGCCCATGCCCGCGCCATCGACTACGTCCGCCGCGTTGTCAGCCATGTGCGCATGAAAACACCCGCAGAATCCGCTAAGACCGAGAAGGGGGCCTCATGAGCCCGAAGCCGAGCCACGAACGCATTTTGATCAACCTGATTAACAATGCGGGGGATGCGATCACCGGATCCGGAAACATCACAA
>CBDUMN010000015.1:0-50859 GCA_965368335.1 uncultured Rhodospirillales bacterium | reverse complement strand
GAAATATTGTAGGTTCCCGAGGCGTCGCCGCCGGTGCCGACCACGTCGATAGCGTCGGCGGGGGCGTCGATATGCAATGCTTTGGCTCGCATGATCCGCGCTGCACCGGTGATCTCCTCAACCGTTTCGCCGCGTACCCGAAGCGCCATCAAAAAGCCGCCGATTTGAGCGGGGGAGGCGTCGCCCGACATGATGATGTCGAAGGCTCGCTCGGCCTCTTTTTCCGAAAGAGCATTTCCGCCCGCAACGTGGCCGATAAGAGATTTCATATCTTGGAGCGTACCAGCCATGGTTAAGGAGCTTCCTTTGCCGCGAGTTCGAGAAAATTCTTTAAGATGTCGTGCCCATGTTGTGAGGCGATACTTTCAGGGTGGAATTGAACGCCGTGAATGGGCAGCTCTTTGTGTTGCAACCCCATGATCAATCCGTCGTCCGTCTCCGCCGTGACTTCAAGGCAGTCGGGGAAGGTTTGCTTGTCGACCACCAGAGAGTGATAACGGGTGGCTTCCAGGGGGCTTGGCAAACCGGCAAAAATACCTTTGCCCTGGTGATTGACCTTCCAGACCTTGCCGTGCACTGGTTCGGGAGCGCGCAGAACTTTCCCGCCAAAAACTTGGCCGATGACTTGGTGACCAAGGCAAACGCCGAAAATAGGCAACTTCCCGGCGGCTTTTTCAACCAGTTCAAGGCAAATACCCGCTTTGTCGGGGTCGCAAGGGCCGGGCGATAGGATGATGCCTTGAGGCTTGCGCCCAATGGCTTCTTCAGCGGTTAGAGAATCGTTGCGCACGACCTCCACTTCGGCCCCCAGTTCGCCCAGGAAATGCACCAGATTGAAAGTGAAGCTGTCATAGTTATCTATTAGAAGAAACATGCGGGTCTACAAGGCCGGAATATAATAAGTGGGGACCGTCCCCAAAAAAAGAGGCAGAAGAATGCAGGGGAGGAGTCGTAAGGTCAAGTCCGCCGGGCTGTTTGAGGTGTTTTTGGGCATAAAAAATATTGAAATTTTTCCTTTGACCTTCCAGTTGCTGTAAACCTTATAAACATTCCTGTAAGCTGGAATGTTTAAAGCAAGGGACTGCAAAATGAATATGGTTACACCCAATTCCGGAAAACATGCCTCCCTGCCCATTGAAGGGATGACTTGTGCTGCCTGCTCGACACGCCTTGAAAAAGTATTAGGCAAGCTGGATGGTGTTTCCGAAGCATCCGTCAACCTGGCGATGGAACAGGCCGACGTAACCTATGATGCCGCTAAACTTTCTGTTGCCGATCTGGCCCAAGCCGTTGCGAAGGCTGGTTTTGCAGTGCCGGAGGAAACGCGGGAATACGCCATTAGCGGCATGACATGCGCAACTTGTTCGACGCGGTTGGAAAAGGTGCTGAATAAACTTGAAGGGGTTGGAAAAGCCACGGTCAACTTGGCAACTGAACGCGCTTCGATTTCCTCCATTGGCGGGGTGTCGGCTGCCTCCGTCATTGCCGCTGTCGAGAAAGCTGGTTTTGAAGCCAAGCCGGTTGTTGATGATGCGCAAGAAGAGGGTGAAGAGGCGGCTTTTAGCCGTCAAAGCCGAAAAGATCAGATTACTTTTATTTTGTCGGCTGCTCTTACGCTGCCGTTGGTTGGCCAAATGGTCTGGCAGATGGCTGGCGTCGATTGGATGATTCCCCATGTCTGGCAGTTGGTTCTTGCTGCTCCTGTTCAGTTTTGGGCCGGTGCGCGGTTTTACCGTTCGGCCTGGGGGGCGCTGAAAGGCTTGACCGGAAATATGGACCTGCTGGTTGCGATGGGCACCCTGTCGGCATTCGGTCTCAGCCTCTATATCATGCTTGTCTCGGCAAGCGGTGGAGAGCATCTCTATTTCGAGGCTTCGGCGGCGGTCATCACTCTGGTATTGCTCGGCAAGTGGATGGAAAGTCGGGCCAAACGGGGCACCACCCAGGCGATCCGCGCCCTGATGAAGCTACGCCCGCAAAACGCTAGAGTGGTCAAAGACGGGCGCGAAGTGACATTGCCTGCCGAAGCCGTGGTTTCGGGCGATCTGGTAATCGTCAAGCCGGGTGAAAAACTGCCGGTTGACGGCGAAATCGTCGAAGGGGCAACACAGGTCGATGAAAGCTTGATAACCGGTGAAAGTTTGCCTGTTTCTAAAGGTGCGGGTGATGTGGTGACGGGCGGGTCGATCAATGGTGAGGGGATGATCCGCCTACGCGCCACAACGGTTGGCAAAAACTCGACGCTCTCAAAAATTATTTCGTTGGTTCAGGGCGCTCAGGCGACAAAACCGCCCGTTCAAAAGCTGGTTGACCGCATAGCAGCCGTTTTTGTGCCGATCGTTATCGCCATCGCGGCGGTGACGCTGGTTGGTTGGTTGATAGCCGGTGCTTCGCCTACGGAGGCAATCATTACGGCTGTTTCGGTTCTTGTGATCGCTTGTCCCTGTGCGCTTGGCTTAGCGACTCCTACGGCGGTCATGGTGGGTACCGGCGTTGCCGCCTCAAATGGTATTCTGATCAAAGAGGCCGAAGCTTTGGAGCGCTCCCAATCCATCGACACGGTGGTTTTCGATAAGACCGGCACCCTGACAGAAGGTCGACCAGTTGTGCAGGATATCGTTGCGGTTGATGGCGATACGAATAGCCTGCTCAAATGGACCGCATCGGCGCAGCAGGGCAGCGAGCATCCCTTGGCTAGCGCTATTCTCAAACATTTTAATGGTGATTTGCTTGAAGTAACTCAATTCTCAAGTCAGGCGGGCAGGGGGCTGACGGCCCATGTGGAAGGCGGTTTCATGGCCGTTGGGAACCGTCGTTTGATGGAAGAACAAGGGGTCGAAACGGATCTGTTGGAAGACCGGGCTGTGAGCCTGGAAAACCAGGGGCAAACGGTTATGTGGGTGGCCCGTGACGGTGGTTTGCTTGGCATTATTGCCGTGGGCGATGGCATCAAAGAGCAAGCGAAGGCCGCCGTTTCAGGCTTGTCGGCCATGGGTATTCGTCCGGTTATGTTGACTGGGGATAACCGACGTTCGGCCCAGGCCGTAGCGACGACATTGGGGATCGATATGGTGATTGCCGAGGTGTTGCCCGAGAACAAAGCTCAGGAGATTGAAAAACTGGCGGTTGAGGGGCGTGTTACGGCGATGGTCGGTGACGGTATTAACGATGCGCCAGCATTAGCCATTGCCGATGTCGGGATGGCCATGGGAACCGGCACCGATGTTGCCATGCATACGGCAGGCATCACCCTGATGCGGGGCGATCCGGCGTTGGTGGCGGATGCCATCGAGGTTTCCCGCGCCACTTATGGAAAAATCCGCCAAAACCTGTTTTGGGCATTCTTCTACAACGTCATTGCGTTGCCTCTGGCCGCTTTTGGATTTTTAAGCCCGGTTATCGCCGGAGCGGCCATGGCTATGAGCAGCGTTAGCGTTGTCACCAATTCCTTGGTGCTTAAACGCTGGAAACCGAAAAGGAGGGCGTAAGGCATGAATATCGGTGAGGCGGCCAAGCTCTCCGGGATTTCGGCCAAAACCATCCGCTACTATGAAAGTGTCGGCCTTATGCCGGAGCCAACCCGTGCGGCCAACGGCTACCGTCACTATCGCGATAAAGACCTGCAAACCCTGCGTTTTATCCATCGGTCGCGCAATCTCGGGTTCACCATCAAGGATATCCGAGACCTTTTGGGGCTCTGGCAGGATAAGGAGCGAGCCAGTGCCGATGTCCGGGAGGTCGCCAAACGCCATGTGGCCGAAATTGAGCAGCGATTAGAAGAAATGGAATCGGTGCGCCAAACCTTGATGCAACTGATCCACCAATGCCATGGCGACGACCGGCCCGATTGTCCGATTTTGGAAGACTTGGCGCGTGATGGAGGGAAAGCCTGAGGGCCGCGCTTGCCGGTTTTTTAAGAATCTGATGTATAGAAAAGAAAGCAGTTCCCTTTTTTATGGAGGCCGGTCTGAAGCCGAAAAAAACGGGGCGTCGCCTCCCAATAAAAAAGGTGGCCCGCTCTATAAGCCCAACCCTAAACGGCAGCTTCTTTTTGCAGGCGTTGCTATCGTCGCCTTGTTGGGGGGCTATTTTGTCGGCCGCTTGTTCGCCGACGACCCCAAACCTCCAATCAAACAATCCGCGCCGTTGCCCGTTCCCGTGGTGAAAGCGCCTGAACCCTGGTATCAGGATCAGCCGCCGCCGCCTCAGATGATCGTGGAGAGTGAAGCGCCGAGCCATCTTTACGAAGAGGCTCTGCCAGGCGATATCTATATCCCGGCGCCCATCCCGCAAGTTACGTCGCCTCCCATTATCGAGGAAACGCCTCCCGACTGGTTACGCTTTGCCGCCAAAAGCCCCGTTACCGTTGATCTTCCGATGGTTGCTTTGGTGATCGATGATCTCGGAATTGACCGGAGGCGTTCGGAAAAGGTTCTAGCGTTGCCGACGCCCCTGACTCTTGCGTTTTTGCCTTATGCAAGAAAACTTGAGGATATAACGACACGCGCCCGCTCGGTGGGGCACGAGTTGATGGTCCATGTTTCCATGGAGCCGAGTAGCGAGGCCGCCGACCCGGGCCCCAACGTTTTAAAAACAGGTATGGCACCGGAGGAACTCAAAGAACGGATAGACTGGGCGCTTTCCCAATTTAAAGGCTACGTGGGGATCAACAACCACATGGGGAGCCGTTTTACCGCTGATATTGACGGCATGACTGTGGTGATGGCCGAGTTGAAACAACGGGGACTGCTATTTCTCGATTCCCGAACGGCAGGGGGGACGGTCGGCGGTCGTCTTGCCAGTGAAGCTGGGGTGCCTTTTGCCGAACGGAACGTCTTTCTTGATAACATCAACGAAGAAGCCGCCGTTGAAGAACAACTGGGCCAACTGGAACGGACCGCTCGAAAAAACGGCTGGGCGATTGGTATTGGGCACCCTAAGGATGCCACAATCGCCGTTTTGAGCCGATGGATTCCGAAAATGGAGGAGCGGGGCGTCGTCCTTGCGCCTCTGACCGCTATTATCAAGCGCAGTATACAATTGGCTCAGGCTGAATAGGCTTGACCTTCCAGCGCCTGGAAGGTTTCAAATAGGCTCACCAACACAATAGGAAATGGGTGAAGGAAGAATGGCTAAGACTTATCTCGTAGATGGCATGACCTGCGGCGGTTGCTCCGGTTCTGTAACCAAGGCCATCGAAGGTCTTGCTACAGGTGTTTCTGTCTCCGTCGACCTGGAAAGCAAGAAAGTCACGGTTGAGGGTCTTGAAGACGACAATGCCGTTAAGCAGGCTGTTGAAGATGCCGGTTTCGATTTTAAAGGGGCGGCCTAACGCTTAACCCTGGGAGGCGAAACGAACCGCCTCCTGGGCTGCGCGCACCAGAGCCATCGCCTTGTTGCGGCACTCCTGGTATTCGCTTTCGGGTACGCTATCGGCGACGATGCCTGCTCCAGCTTGGATATACAGCGTAGAATCTTTGACCATCGCCGTTCGCAGGGCAATGCAGGTGTCCATGTCGCCATTCGCCCCGAAATATCCAATACATCCCGCATAGAAGCTGCGGCGCAGAGTTTCCAACTCATCGATGATCTCCATGGCGCGAACTTTCGGCGCGCCGGAGACCGTACCAGCCGGGAACCCGGCCATCAAGGCGTCCATGGCATCGTATTTCGGGTCAATCTTGCCAATCACGTTGGAAACCACATGCATGACGTGGGAATAGTATTCGACAATCATCTGGTCGGTCACTTCCACGCTGCCGATCTGGGCGACCCGGCCTACGTCGTTGCGACCCAGGTCGAGCAGCATCAGGTGCTCTGCCAGTTCTTTCGGATCGGCCAGCAGATCTTCGGCCATTTCTTTGTCGCCTTCGGCATCCTTGCCGCGTGGGCGCGTTCCGGCGATGGGGCGGATGGTTACCTCGCCATCGCGTAACCGCACCAGAATTTCCGGGCTGGAACCGACCAGAGAGAATTCGCCGAAATCGAGGAAAAACAGGAAAGGCGAGGGGTTGGTGCGCCTTAAAGCTCGATAAAGGGCGAAAGGCGGTAGCTTGAACGGCATGGTGAAACGCTGGGAAAGCACCACCTGAAAGATGTCGCCGGCAAAAATGTAGTCCTTGGCGGCTTCGACAATCCGATGATAGTCGGCCTGAGTCATATTGGATTCAGGCTCGGGAACCTCACCGCCGGTTGTCGGGGCTTCGCGGCGATAGGGCAGGCTGCGGCCCAGATCGGTCGCGATATCGGCCAGCCGGATGTTGGCCCGCTCATAAGCCGCCTCGGCGTTCAAACCTTCCTCGGGACGCACCGGCGTAATGACGGTGACGAGATCTTCGATGGTGTCGAATACCGCGACAACGGTCGGGCGCATGAAAATGCCGTCGGGCACATTCAGCGGGTCGGGATTGTTTTCAGGGATGTTCTCAACCAGACGCACCGTGTCGTATCCCATATATCCGACCAGTGCGGGCATGGGGGGCAGGTGGTTGGGGAGATCGATCTCGGACTCGGCCTTCAGCTTACGCAAAGAATCCAGCGTCTTCTCCGTGCAGGGCTCAAAGCTATGCGGATCGAATCTGGCGTTTCGGTTGACTTCGGCCTGATCGCCGAAACAGCGCCAGATCAGATCGGGCTTGAGGCCAATTAGCGAGTAGCGTCCGCGCACGGAACCGCCTTCGACGGACTCCAATAAGAAGCTGTTGGGCCGTCCGTCTGCCAGTTTAAGCATGGCCGAAACCGGAGTTTCAAGATCGGCCACCAGAGTGGTCCAGACGGCCTGGGCCTTACCCTGTTGATAGGCCTTCTTGAAACTATCGAAATCCGGTTGGGTCTGCATGGCTACTGGATCGAATTGACGACTTGACGGTTGATGCGAACCGGAAACTCTTCGCGTAACCCGGCGGTCAGTTGCATCATTAAATCGCTGGCGACGACCTTTTTGAGTTCGCCTTTCGCCTGCATGACGGCAACGTCGCTTTCCTCAATGGTGGGGACAATAATGTCCTTTACCAGGGCGACATAATATCCGTCTGGGGCTTGGGCGACGACGGCTTCGCCTTTTTTGCCGTCAAAAACCGATTGAACCAAGGCCTGAGGGAGTGGGGCATTGCCTGTTCCCGTGCCGCCGGTGCGTAGAAAAGCTTCCGGCGTGTCCAGCGGAATTTCCTTCTCCTTGGCGATATCGGCGATCTTTTCGCCTTTCGCTAAGCGCTCTTTAATCGCTTCGGCTTCGGCTTCGGCCGCTTCGGCGCGGGTCTTGAGTTTCCAACCCTCCAGAGCCTGATCGCGTACCGTTTCAAAAGGACGCAGGGCGGGAGGCGTGATTGCCTCGACCTTAAGCACGAACATGCCATCGGTCGCCGTTTCGATTGCTTGGCTAACGATTCCGGGTTCGACGGAGAATGCTGTTTTCAGGACTTCGCCCATGTCGGGAACCTGCGTTGCGGCTTTACCTTCCGGGGCCTGGCCTGAGGCGTCGGTCGAGGGAATGGTGACGAGAGACATGCCAACCGTGTTCGCGGTCTCTTGAATGGTCGACCCTCCGGCCAGTTCGTCTTCAAGCTGGCCTTTTTTCTGGAACAAAGTCTCAAGAGCCCATTCGCGGGCCAAATCCTTCTTGATGATTTCAGTGGCTTCTTCAAGGCTTTGCTGACGAGCGCGTTCTTTCTTGGCGACCCGAATGACATGCCAGCCAAGCGGCGATTCGACGGGAACGCTGAAACCGCCCTGCGGAATCGCAAAGGCCGCTTCGGCAAGGGCCGAAGGCATTTCGTCGCGGGTCATCAAGCCAAGCGAAAGGCTGTCCTCATCCATATCGAGGAGTTCCTTGGCGATCTTGGCGAAATCATCGCCGTTGGATAGGCGTTGGTGAGCCGCGTTGGCCTCATCTTTGGTGCCAAAGACCATCTGCTGAACTTCCCGTTTTTCTGCTGTTTTAAACTCTTCGATGCGGGATTCGTAAGATTCGGCGATGGCCTCTTGACTGATTTCAGCTCCTTTGGCGAGGCTTTCAAGGTTGAGGCTGGCGACGGTCACTTTGCGGTATTCAGGCGCGGTAAAACGAGGCTCGTTGTCGTTATAAAACGCCTTTAGGTCTTCCTCGGATGGGGCCGCCGGTTCGGGCATTTCTTCGGTAGCCAGCAACAGCATGTCGGCCTGACGCTTTTCCTGGCGGTAGGCGTAGATTTTTTTAAACAAATCGTTGGGAACTGAAATGCCGTGCTCAATACCCTTGACCAGGGGGCGGCGCTTCAGGTCGGCGCGAACGATGGCGATGTATTCGTTTTCCGATAAGCCGGCGTTGGCCAGGACCTGCTGAAAGGTTCCCCGGTCGAACTCTTTCGTAATACCTGCAAATGCCGAGGTCGCTTTGATTTCGGCCAGTACCTGTTCGTCGCTTACAACGACGCCCATGTTGCGTGCGCTTTCCTCGAACAGCTTGGAATTGATGATCCTGCCGAGCACCGCATCCATCACTTTAAACTGGCGCGCCTGCTCGGGACCGAAATCGGGGCCCAATTGTTGACGGAGGCGGTTCATATCGCGGCGATATTCGATCTGTAGCTGTTGGGGCGTGATGGTGGTTTCACCGACCATGGCCGCTGCATCGGGGGCTGCGGCGCGGTTGATCATGTCTCCCACCCCCCAGGCGGCGAAGCTTAAGACGAGGAGCGCCAGCATTAATTTGACGACGAGGGAACCGGAGCGTTTGCGAAGAGCGTCAAGCATGATCAAAACCGAAGGCGTAATAAAAATAAAAGGTCCAATGTCTTCCCGGAAAGGTTATCCGAAGAACCGGGAAAACGGGCGGCATCATAGAAGTGCAAAGCCGCTTGAGCAACAAGGGTTTTGCGGAAACTCAACACCCCCTCCTAAGGGTGGTGTGTTCGGCGCTATCCTGTGCTACTAGAAGACCGGATTTTTACACGTAAATGTTTGGAAGAGGGACCATGACGACCACGCGACGCCCGCTGATTGCCGGTAACTGGAAGATGAACGGCTTGACCGCCGATGGGACGGCCTTGGCTGCCGGTTTGGCCGAAAAGGCTTCTGCCGATGCGAATCCCTCTTACGACATGCTTGTTTGTCCGCCGTTTGTTTTGATTGGCGCTGTGTCCGGGGCTTTGGGCGATAGCGGTATCGCGCTCGGTGCGCAGGATTGCCACGCTGCGGAAAAAGGGGCGCATACGGGCGATGTCAGCGCGGCTATGTTGAAGGATGCGGACTGTTCTTTCGTTATTGTCGGTCATTCGGAACGCCGGACAGATCATGGTGAAACAGATGAACAGGTGAAAGCCAAGGCAGAAGCTGTTCTGTCTAACGGAATGACTGCTGTGGTTTGTATCGGAGAAACCGAAGCAGAACGCGATGCGGGTAAAACGCTCGATGTGGTGACCTCTCAGGTGCGAGGCTCTTTACCTGCTGGTGCGACGGCAGCCAATACCGTATTGGCCTATGAGCCGGTCTGGGCGATTGGAACGGGACGGACCCCGACATCTGATGAGGTTCAGGAAGTCCATGCGGCGATCCGCGCCGAATTGGCCAAGATCGTGGGAAATGAAGCCGACGGTATTCGGCTGCTCTATGGAGGCTCTATGAAACCGACCAATGCGGTGGAACTTTTAGCTCTGCCCGATGTAGACGGCGGTCTGATTGGTGGGGCCAGCCTTAAGGTTGAGGACTTCATGGGAATTGCCGCCTGCTGTTGAGCAGAAAACGCTAGAAATCGAAGGCCAACCGGGTTAAACACCCCCAGGATTTATTTTGTCGGCAGTTTTCGGCGCTCTTTTATAGTGAGCGCCTGTCGGCGTTTTCTAGGAAGCATCTACTATGACGACGGTCATTCTCGTTATTCACCTTCTTCTTGCCTTGGCGATGATTGTGGTCGTTCTGCTTCAGCGCTCCGAGGGCGGCGCGCTCGGCATGGGCGGCGGCGGCGGCGGTATGGGCGGTTTTATGACCGGTCGTTCGGCGGCCAACATGCTGACCCGCACGACGGCGATCCTGGCTGGCGCCTTTATGGTCACCAGTCTCGTGTTGAGCCTGATGGCCAGCGGCCAGCGCTCCAGCGGCAACCTGCTGGATCAGGCTCAGGAAGCGCCGGCGGCAACGGCCCCGGCTTCGGAACCGGCAAAACCCGCCGAGCCGGCGGCTCCCATCGCCAAGTAGAATGGGTAAGAGGTTTTAAAGTTTTTGTCAGGGGCGGCAGTGATGCCGCCTCTGCTTTTTTGTGAGCCTAAAAAGTTATCCACGAAATTTTAATGTTGGGTGGTTTTTGGGCTTAATGGTTTAGGGCGAATCGTTGTAGTTTTCGGGTCCATGACGCGTTTCATTTTCATTACCGGTGGTGTTGTTTCTTCTCTCGGCAAGGGATTGGCTTCGGCTTCCCTGGCGGCTCTTCTTCAGGCGCGCGGTTTTAAGGTACGGTTGCGTAAGCTCGATCCGTATCTGAACGTCGATCCTGGGACCATGAGCCCCTATCAGCATGGAGAAGTCTTCGTGACCGATGACGGTGCCGAGACCGACCTGGATCTCGGGCACTACGAGCGCTTTACCGGGGTGCCCGGCAAGCAGAGCGATAACGTGACCACCGGACGGATTTATTCCGAAGTGATCGCCAAAGAAAGACGGGGCGACTATCTGGGGGCGACGATTCAGGTCATTCCTCACGTCACCAACGCGATTAAGGAATTCGCCCAGGCCGATGTGGATGGGGAAGACTTCATTCTCTGCGAAATCGGCGGTACGGTCGGCGATATCGAGAGCTTGCCGTTTCTCGAGGCTATTCGCCAGATGCGTACCGATTTAGGCGCATCGCGTACCATGTTCCTGCATCTGACCTTGGTTCCATACATTCCGACGGCCGGTGAACTCAAGACCAAGCCGACGCAGCATTCGGTCAAGGAATTGCAGAATGTCGGTATTCAGCCCGATATGCTGCTATGCCGCGCCGACCGGCCGATTCCACCGGGTGAGCGCCGTAAGATTGCGCTGTTCTGTAACGTTAAGGAAACCCGTGTTGTGCCGGGGCTCGACGCCGAGACCATCTATCAGGTGCCCATGGCGCTCCATGCGGAAGGTATGGATAAGGAAATCTGCGATTATTTCGGACTGGCCGCGCCCGAACCCGATCTTTCCATGTGGGAAGGCATTGCCGAGCGCGTCCTTCGTCCGGAAGGCGAGGTGACCATTGGTGTGGTCGGCAAATATACCGAACTGCTCGACGCCTATAAGTCTCTTTCCGAAGCTCTCGGGCATGGTGGAATCGCCAATAACGCCAAGGTCAACCTGAAATGGGTTAATGCCGAGGTTTTCGAGAAAGAACAAGATGCGCTGCATCACTTGGAAGACGTGCATGGCATTTTGGTGCCCGGCGGTTTCGGTGAGCGGGGCGTCGAAGGGAAAATTGCGGCGGCTAAATTTGCCCGTGAGCGCAATGTTCCTTATTTCGGCATCTGTCTCGGCATGCAGATGGCCGTGGTTGAGGCTGCGCGGCATCTGGCGGGTATGAAAGGGGCTGGCTCGACCGAGTTTGGCGAATGCGAAACGCAAGTGGTTGGCCTGATGACCGAATGGGAACGCGACGGCATTGTCGAAAAACGCTCGGAAGAAAGCGACATGGGTGGGACCATGCGTTTGGGCGCTTACGAATGCCATCTCAAGGAAGGCACGCATGTTCGTGAAATCTATGGCAAGGACGTGATTTTCGAGCGTCACCGCCATCGTTACGAGGTAAATGCGTCGCTCAAGGGCAAGCTGGAAGAGGCCGGATTGGTTTTCTCAGGCATGTCGCCCGATGGCGTGCTGCCCGAGATTGTTGAGCTCCCTGGACATCCCTGGTTCGTCGGTGTTCAGTTCCACCCAGAACTGAAATCAAAGCCTTTCGATCCCCATCCGTTGTTTACTTCGTTCATCACGGCCGCCATTAAGCAGTCGCGCTTGGTTTAGGAGAAGATTTATGGCCGATATTCGGCACATTTCCATCGGCAATATAAAGGTCGGCAACGATTTGCCGCTGGCCTTGTTAGCCGGTCCCTGCGCTATGGAAAGCCGTGAGCATGCCTTGGAGACGGCGCAGGCGCTGAAGGAAATGACCGAAGTCCGGGGCATGGGGCTGATCTATAAGTCTTCGTTCGATAAGGCCAACCGCACCAGCATCAACAGCCCACGCGGCATCGGCATGGAAACAGCCTTGCCGATTTTTGCTGAAATCAAAGAAAAGCTGGGCATTCCGGTAGTGACCGATGTTCATACCGAAGAGCAGTGTTTGGTGGTTGGCGAAGTGGCCGATGTCCTGCAAATACCGGCTTTTCTCTGTCGTCAGACCGATTTGCTGGTGGCTGCGGCCAAGACCGGCAAGGTCGTCAATGTCAAGAAAGGCCAGTTTCTCGCCCCTTGGGACATGGCAAACGTAGTGCGCAAACTTGATGAAGCGGGCAATAGCAATGTGATGGTCTGTGAGCGGGGGGCCAGTTTCGGTTACAACACGCTGGTTTCCGATATGCGTTCTCTACCGATTTTAGCCCAGACCGGCTGCCCTGTGGTTTACGATGCGACCCATTCGGTTCAGCAGCCGGGGGGGCAGGGAGGCACATCGGGCGGACAGCGCGAGTTTGCTCCCGTTTTGGCTCGTGCCGCTGTTTCGATTGGTGTGGCTGCGGTATTTATTGAGACCCATGAAGAGCCTGATCGCGCCTTAAGCGATGGGCCGAATATGATTCCTCTCAAAGACTTGGGGGGTGTTCTTGATGATTTGAATCAGTTTGACCGGTTGGCGAAAGAGCGCCCCGTTCAGATTGGGAAGCCGGGTAAGTGATGCGCTCAGCGGCGGCTTTTCTGTTTCTTCTACTGCTGACATCATTTCCGGCAGTTGCTAGCCCTTTGATGGAAGGGGTGCTGTTTCGTATGGAGGTCGCGCGGGGCGAGCCTCTCGATGCGGCCCAAAAAAGCCGGTTTATTTATGTAGCCAAAGATATAGAAAGGCGGCTGTTTACTGCGCGCCGCTCTTTTATCTATAGACTGGCGAAAGCTTTGGATGTTAGCGATGGTGTCGTTCTCAAAGCTATCCCCGTTGAATTGCCCATAACCCAACCGTTTATCAATCGGGATGCCTTGGTTGCGGCATTGGAAGCGACGCTCGACACCAAATTTTCCGATACGATCAAAAATGCCGTCGGCGAAATCGACACTGAGCGCTTGAAGGATGTTAAGGCGACCGTCAAAGAGCAATTGAAAGAGCTTGCCGATATTTCCGGCCTGCCTGAAGAAACAGTTCGTAAACTCATGCCTCCGATTAGGTAACTAAAGGAAACCCGAAAAATGACCGAGATCATCGATATTCACGGACGTGAAATCATTGATTCCCGTGGCAATCCGACCGTTGAGGTCGATGTTATACTGGAAAGCGGCGCTTTTGGCCGCGCAGCCGTGCCTTCGGGTGCATCGACCGGCGTTCATGAAGCTGTTGAGCTGCGCGATGGGGATAAGGGGCGTTATCTCGGTAAGGGCGTACTCAAGGCCGTTGAAGCGGTTAATTCGGAAATTTTCGAAGCTCTGGTCGGGCTCGATGCCGAAGATCAGTTGATGATCGATCAGATCATGCTTGATCTCGACGGCACGGCCAATAAGTCTCGTCTTGGCGCTAACGCCATTCTCGGTGTGAGCTTGGCGGTCGCCAAAGCGGCGGCTGAAGACGCAGGGCTGCCTCTCTACCGCTATGTTGGCGGTGCTTTCGCCCACACTTTGCCGGTGCCGATGATGAACATCATTAACGGTGGCGCACATGCTGACAATCCGGTGGATATTCAGGAATTTATGATCATGCCCGTCGGCGCGCCGACCTGTGCGGATTCCATCCGTATGGGGGCCGAGGTGTTTCATGCATTGAAAAAGGGCCTCAGCGATGCGGGCCTCAATACCAATGTCGGCGATGAAGGCGGTTTCGCTCCTGCCGTGAAAAGCGCCGACGATGCGTTGAGCTATATCATGAAGGCCATTGAAGCCGCCGGTTACAAGCCGGGCGACGATGTGATGTTGGCGCTTGATTGCGCTTCTTCCGAATACTTCAAGGACGGAAAGTATGTCTTGGAAGGTGAGGGCAAAACCTTGGATGCCGCTGGCAACGCCAAATATTTGGCTGATCTGGTCGCTAAGTATCCAATCCTCTCCATTGAAGATGGCATGGCCGAAGACGACTGGGATGGTTGGAAGGTGCTGACCGATGAAATTGGCGGCAAGGTTCAGTTGGTTGGCGACGATTTGTTTGTCACCAATCCAAAGCGTTTGGCCGACGGTATCGATCAAGGCGTCGCCAATTCGATCCTCGTCAAGGTCAACCAAATTGGAACGTTGTCCGAAACCCTTGAGGCCATCGAGATGGCCCATAAGGCCAACTACACGGCTGTAATTTCCCACCGTTCCGGTGAGACTGAGGATGCGACTATTGCCGATATCGCCGTAGCGACCAATGCCGGGCAGATTAAGACCGGGTCGCTATCGCGCTCCGACCGATTGGCGAAGTACAACCAGTTGATCCGTATTGAAGAAGAGTTGGATAGCACGGCGGCTTATGCGGGCCGGACAATCCTGCGCTAATATTTACACTTTAAGAAAAACCCCGCGCCTTTTCCAAGGCGCGGGGTTTTTTGCCTTTAAGAAAGTGAGCTAAAAAAACTTTCCATGAGTCAATGGGGATTTTCTAAGCATTTGAATCGTTTAGGACTCTTTTTTCAAATATCGATTCCGAATCGGCTTGTTTTTGGATTTGACAGAGCGAATCGGGCGTGATTCTCTCTCTTCTATGGAGCTATTAGAAGATATATGGGAGCGCGTACGATCAACGATAGGACCGCTGTTGGGCGTTCTGATTGTGGCCTATTTCGCCTTTCATGTCGTTCAGGGCGATAGGGGGCTGCTTGCCTATGTCAGCTTGACGAAACAGATTGCTCAGGCCGAAACCTCCGAAACAGCCATTGAGGCCGAGCGGGAGCTCTGGGAAAACAGAGTTTCTCTTTTGCGTCCGGACCAATTGGACCCTGATATGCTGGAGGAGCGAGCCCGCATTATGCTGAATTTTGGCCGCTATGACGAGCTGACCATTCTCGACTAAGATTCAGCTGAAGGACTAGGCCGCGCCGGAAATGCGTGGACTGGTCTGATCGCACTCTTAAGCTGCTCAAGTAATCCAGCCTCAATTCCTTACATTCCAAACCCTACAGATATCTCTGGTCCGCCCTCATGCTGAACGGTGGGGAGTGTTTTGGATGCGCTTGGACAGGGCTAATTAGAAATAATTATACTTAAATAAGTTAATTTAAAGACTTGTTTGCGTAACAAAAAGGACGCAATGGTTGGACGCCGAAGTTTGCAGCGAGGTTTTTACGCGCCAATTTTCTGCGAAAATACCAAAAAAATTTGAAGAAATTTTTGTCAAGGCTTCCTATGTATTGGGTAACTTTTGAAATTTCTTTTTGGTCTATTTGAAATTTCAAAATATAAAATAACTGAAAATAAGTTAAATAAGCAAAAAGCTATATAAAACATGGTATTACACATTTTTAAAATGTCTTGTTTTTGGTTTTTTGCGGCGGTACATGTATAGCTGCTTCCCAAGAACGCTAGGGCAGTTGCGTGACCTTGGGGAACAGGGATGCATAAACAAAATGCATAAACAGGTGACATGGAGGGGATATGTCCAAACAGCCTGCTAGCAAGCCTCGCCGTCCGGCGCGTAAGAAGAAAGCCGTCGATTCCGGCGAATTGATCCAGTTTTACCGCGATATGCTGATGATCCGGCGTTTTGAAGAAAAGGCCGGCCAGCTCTACGGCATGGGGCTGATTGGCGGCTTCTGTCACCTATATATCGGCCAAGAGGCGGTGATCGTTGGCATGAAGGCGGCGGCCGAGGAGCAGGATACGGTGATCACCAGTTACCGTGATCATGGGCATATGCTGGCTTACGGGATGGACCCCAAAGGCGTTATGGCCGAATTGACCGGCCGGGAAGGCGGCTATTCCAAAGGCAAGGGCGGCTCCATGCACATGTTCAGCAAAGACTGCGGTTTTTACGGCGGCCATGGGATTGTCGGCGCACAGGTGCCGTTGGGAGCGGGCTTAGCCTTCGCCCATAAATACAAAGGCGACAACGGTGTTTGCTGTACCTATTTCGGTGATGGGGCCGTCAACCAAGGTCAGGTTTACGAAGCCTTCAATATGGCCGCTCTTTGGAAGCTGCCGGTGGTTTTCGTCGTTGAAAACAATAAATACGGCATGGGGACCTCCATCGAGCGTGCTTCAGCCACGGTCGAACTGGCCAACCGGGGCGCGGCCCACGGTATTCCCGGCATTCAGGTCAACGGTATGGACGTTACCGAGGTTAAGGAAGCGGGCCTGAAAGCCAATGAGCATTGCCGTTCAGGGAAAGGTCCGATGATCCTGGAGATGAAAACCTATCGCTACCGCGGTCACTCCATGTCCGATCCGGCCAAATATCGCTCTAAGGAAGAGGTGCAGAAAATCCGCTCCGAGAGTGATCCCATCGATTTCATCAAGATGCGCCTCGTCGAAGAAAAAGTTCTCGATGAAGCGGAACTCAAGGAAATCGACAAAGAGGTGAAGGCCGTGGTCGCCGAGGCGGCGCGCTTTGCCCAGGAAAGTCCGGAACCCAACGTTTCCGAGCTCTATACAGACATCGTGGCCGAAGCGTAAGGGGGAGAAAAACTCATGACCATTCAAGTTTTGATGCCCGCGCTTTCCCCGACCATGACGGAAGGCAAGCTGGCTAAATGGCTTAAAAACGAAGGCGATATGGTAGAATCCGGTGACGTATTGGCTGAGATTGAGACCGATAAAGCGACCATGGAAGTGGAATCGGTCGATGAAGGGACGCTTGGCAAGATCGTTGTGCCGGAAGGCACCGATGCCGTTGCGGTCAATTCGCTGATTGCCGTTTTGCTGGAAGAAGGTGAAGACGCTTCGGCGCTTGAAGGGGCTGAAACGGCTCCGACCGCCGCACCAGCCCAACCATCGCAGGACGTCGCTGCGACAAAACCGGCCGAACCGGTCGCCGCCTCTCCGGCGGCTGCCGAGCCTCTCCCCGAACCCGAATACGATGGGCCGCGGATTACTCAGACCGTGCGTGAAGCCCTGCGCGACGCTATGGCTGAAGAAATGCGGCGCGATGAAGATGTCTTCCTGATGGGGGAAGAAGTGGCCGAATACCAGGGGGCCTACAAGGTCAGCCAGGGGTTGCTTGAAGAATTTTCCAGCAAGCGGGTCATCGATACGCCGATTACCGAAATCGGCTTTACCGGTATTGGCGTTGGGGCCTCCTATATGGGCCTTAAGCCTATCGTCGAATTCATGACCTTCAACTTCGCCATGCAGGCGGTTGATCATATTATCAACTCGGCAGCCAAGACTCTCTATATGTCGGGCGGCATGATTAATAGTCCCATCGTGTTTCGGGGATGTAACGGTGCGGCGGCTCGCGTGGCGGCCCAGCATTCTCAGTGTTACGCCTCCTGGTATGCGCATGTGCCGGGCCTCAAGGTGGTTTCTCCCTGGTCGGGCGAAGACGCCAAAGGCCTGTTGAAAGCCGCCATTCGTGATCCCAACCCAGTGGTCGTGCTGGAAAATGAAATCATGTACGGCCAAAGCTTCGAAGTGCCGGAAAGCGATGATTTTGTCATCCCCATCGGGAAAGCGAAGATCGAACGTCCGGGAACGGATGTCACCCTAACCGCTTATTCCCGGATTGTCGGCGATGTTCTCAAGGCTGCTGAAAAGCTGGCGGAAGAAGGGATTAGCGCCGAGGTGATCAACCTGCGCTCTCTCCGACCGCTCGATACGGCGACGATTACCGCTTCGGTGATGAAGACCAATCGTCTGGTTTCAGTGGAAGAAGGCTGGCCTGTTGCGGGAATCGGGTCCGAGCTTGCTGCGGTGATGATGGAGCAGGCCTTCGACTATCTGGATGCGCCGGTCAAACGGGTTTGTGGCGAAGACGTGCCCATGCCTTATGCGGCAAACTTGGAGGTCCTGGCCTTGCCCGATGTGGACAAGATCGTCCAGGCCGCCAAAGAAGTGCTTTACGTGTAAGGGGGAGCGAACGTCATGCCGATTGAAATTCTCATGCCTGCGCTTTCCCCGACCATGACGGAAGGCAAACTGGCCAAATGGCTTAAAAATGAAGGCGATACGGTAGAATCCGGCGATGTATTGGCCGAGATTGAGACTGATAAAGCGACCATGGAAGTGGAATCGGTCGATGAAGGGACGCTTGGCAAGATCGTTGTGCCGGAAGGGACGGAAGCCGTTGCGGTCAATTCGCTGATTGCTGTTTTGCTGGAAGAGGGCGAAGACGCTTCAGCGATTGAAAATATTGGGTCAAAAGCCGCTTCTGCGCCGACTGAAACGCCAAAACAAGAGCCGACCGCGTCTCCTGCGCCAGCCAGCACTCCGGCGCCTTCCACACCGACATCGACCGGCGGAAACCGTATCTTCGCCAGCCCCCTGGCGCGTCGTATGGCCGGTCAAGAAGGGCTCGATCTGGCTAAAATTACCGGGTCCGGCCCTAAAGGACGAATCGTTAAACGGGATATCGAGGAGGCTCTGGCTTCCGGTGCCGGTAAGGCTTCCGCCCCAGCAGGCGCTTCGCAAGCGGCTTCGGCTCCGGCAATAACGGTGGATGATCCAATCTTCGCCATGCTGCCTGAATACGAGGCGGTGCCCAACACCAACATGCGCAAGACCATCGCCAAACGCCTGACGTCTTCGGCGCGCGATATTCCGCACTTCAACCTTCAGGTCGATGTGGAAATTGATAAGTTGTTGGCCTTCCGCAAAGACCTCAACGGGCGGGAAGGAGCTAATTACAAGATTTCGGTCAATGACTTCATCATCAAAGCGGCGGCCCTGGCGCTCAAGCATGTGCCCGATTGCAATGTGGCCTTTACCGATGACGCCATTCTCAAGTTCAAGCAGGTCGACATGGCGGTCGCCGTGGCGGTTGAGGGCGGCTTGATCACTCCAATTATCAAGGATGCCGGGTCGAAGGGGTTGGCGACCTTATCTAACGAGATGAAGGAACTGGCTGCAAAGGCGCGGGATGGCAAGCTGAAGCCCGAGGAATACCAGGGCGGAACCTTTACCGTATCCAATCTCGGGATGTTCGGCGTTAAAGGCTTCAATTCGATTATCAATCCGCCGCAGGGAGGCATTCTGTCTGTAGGGGCGGGCGAACAACGTCCGGTGGTCAAGGATGGCGCATTGGCTATCGCCACCGTCGTCACGCTGACCCTAGCGGTGGATCACCGTTGCATCGACGGTTCCGTCGGTGCGGCCTTCATCAAAGAACTCAAGAGCCTGATCGAAGACCCGATCGCGCTGATGCTTTAAGGAGGCGATGACAATGGCTGAAACGAATTTCGACGTCATCGTCGTCGGCGGTGGACCCGGAGGCTACGTGGCGGCCATCCGGGCGGCGCAATTGGGCCTCAAATCGGCCCTGGTTGAAAAAGAGCACCTGGGAGGCATCTGTCTCAACTGGGGCTGCATCCCGACCAAGGCGCTTTTGCGTTCGGCCGAAGTCTATCACAACATGCAGCATGCAGCGGCCTTTGGCCTGGGGGCGGAAAACGTTTCCTTCGATCTGCAGAAAGTTGTTGAGCGGTCGCGTGGCGTCTCTAAGCAACTCTCAGGCGGTGTCGGCCATCTACTGAAGAAGAACAAAGTGACCGTAGTCGATGGTTACGGAAAATTGCTAGGCGGCGGTAAGTTGGCAGTCGAGAAAGACGGCAAGAAAATCGCCGACCTTCAAGGCAAACACATCATTATGGCGACCGGTGCGCGGGCTAAGGTGTTTCCCAACCTCCAACCCGATGGCAAGCTGATCTGGACCTACAAGGAAGCGCTTGTTCCCGATGTTATGCCCAAGTCTCTCCTGGTTATCGGTTCGGGCGCTATTGGCATCGAGTTCGCCAGCTTCTTCAATACCTTGGGAGCGGACGTCACCGTGGTCGAGGTGGTCAATAAAATCATGCCTTTCGAGGATGATGAGATATCGGCTTTTGCTCAGAAATCCATGGAAAAGCAGGGCATGAAATTCAAGCTCGGCGCCATGGTTAAAGAGCTGAAGAAGGGCAAAAACAACGTCACCGCAGTCATTGAAAAAGACGGCAAGACTGAAGAAATCACCATTGATCGCGTGATTACGGCTGTTGGCGTCACGCCCAATACCGAAGAGATCGGTTTGGATGCAGCCGGGGTCAAACTCGATGACCGTGGATTCATCGCTATCGACGACTATTGCCAGACGTCGGCCAAAGGGGTCTACGCCATTGGCGACGTGGCGGGTGCGCCCTGCCTGGCTCATAAGGCCAGCCACGAAGGGATAATCTGCGTCGAAAAAATCGCCGGGGTGAAAGGCGTTCACGCCATGGATCGCTCGCGCATTCCGGCCTGTACCTATTGCAATCCTCAGGTTGCCAGTGTCGGCATGACCGAAGCGATGGCCAAAGAGAAGGGGCTCAAGGTTAAGGTTGGGCGTTTCCCCTTCATGGGCAACGGCAAGGCCATTGCGCTCGGTGAGCCGGAAGGGCTGGTCAAAACCATCTTCGATGAAAAGACCGGTGAGCTGCTCGGCGCCCATATGGTTGGCGCGGAAGTGACTGAAATGATTCAAGGGTTCGGCATCGCCAAGACCCTGGAAACGACCGAAGAAGATCTTATGCATACAATCTTCCCGCATCCGACGTTGAGTGAGATGATGCATGAGAGCGTTCTCGACGCTTTTGGACGGGCTATTCATTTTTAAATGAACCCCGCCTGATGGAAGGCCCGGACGGCACTTTGGCTTCTTCCCCTGTCTTTGCCAAATTTCCGTTCGGGCCGTCTTCCATTTGACGAAAACCCGTCTTGACCTGTCCGTGTGGACGGTCCATGTAAGGCCTATGAGCGACACTGTGAAACTTCGTCATCCCGAAAAGGCCCACAAACCGGATAATCCGGTGAAGCGCAAGCCTGCCTGGATTAGGGTGAAGGCCCCGACCTCGAAGAACTATCATGAGACTCGTAAGCTGATGCGCGACAACCATCAGCATACGGTTTGCGAAGAGGCGGCCTGTCCCAATATTGGCGAATGCTGGGAGCGCAAGCACGCAACTTTCATGATTCTCGGCGATGTTTGCACTCGAGGCTGCGCCTTTTGCAACGTGGCGACCGGAAAACCGCCTGCCGTCGATCCCATGGAGCCCGAAAATCTCGCCATAACGGTGGAGCAAATGGGTTTTCAGCATGTTGTGGTGACGTCTGTCGACCGAGACGATCTAGAGGATGGTGGCGCAAACCAGTTCGTTCGAACCATTCAATGCGTCCGGGAAAAAGCGCCTCAGGCGACCATCGAGGTATTGACCCCCGATTTTCGTGATAAGGGTGATGCTTGGGCGGCTGTTGCCGATGCTAAACCGGACGTATTCAACCACAATCTGGAGACCGTTCCGCGTCTCTATCCGACCATTCGGCCCGGCGCGCGCTATTTCCAGTCTTTGCGCCTCTTGGATTCCGTAAAACAACGCCAACCGGAACTTTTCACCAAGTCGGGCATCATGGTGGGCTTGGGCGAAGAAAAGAACGAAGTGCTTCAGGTGATGGATGACCTGAGAACGGCCGATGTCGATTTTCTGACCATCGGCCAATATCTCCAACCGACGCCCAAACATGCCGTGGTTGAGCGTTTCGTTACGCCGGAAGAATTCAAGGAATACGAGAAAATCGCACTTTCCAAGGGCTTCCTGCTTGTTTCTTCTTCGCCGCTGACCCGGTCGTCCTATCATGCCGATAAGGACTTCGAGCGTTTAAGAGAGGCGCGGATGGCGCGCCTCGGTTAGGGCTTAACGACGGGATTGCCTTGTTTGATCCAGTCGGTAATGCCGCGCTGGACGTTATAGATTTTTTTGTAGCCCACCTGATCGCTCAAGCCTCTCGAGATAACGCCCGTTCGGTTACCGGTCCGGCAAATAACGATGACTTCATCCTCGGGTCCGGCCACCTTGCTCAATTCGGGGATGAAGTTTTTCTCCAATTGTCCCCGTCCATTGAAGGCGGTAATCATCTTGGAGCCCTCGATGATCCCTGTCTGTTCCCATTCTTCCGGACGCCGGATATCGATAATCGGCACACCTCGGGCGATAAGGTTTTTCAGTTCATTATTGTTGATGTCGGTATAGGCCGGGGCCATGACCTTGAGGAGCTTGACCTCGAATTTTAGTGTGGCGTTTCCTGGGATGACAGGGGGATAGCCGCGAGGACCGTATCCCTTTTCGGGGGGAATGATCAATTCCCGTTTGGAACCGACTTTCATGCCCTCGACGCCGATTTCCCAGCCGGAAATGACCTGACCTTGACCGATTTGAAAAACGAAGGGAGCGCCCCGGTCGAGACTTGAGTCGAATTTTTTTCCATCCATCAGCCAGCCGGTGTAGTGAACCTGAACCCGGTCGCCTTGCTTGGCGGTTTCCCCGGAGCCGGGCTCCAGTTCTTTGATTTCAACACCCTGCTTCATGGCTGCGTTGGAGGGGGGCGTCAAGAGAAGGCCGACCGTAAGAGCAATTAGAAAACCGAAGGCTTTTGCAGGAGCGGCATAGAGTTTGTTTTTCATAGATTTAATCGATCCAAAGCAGTTCGCAGGATGTGTTGTATCAGGTGATGCTTATATATAAGAAACAGAGCGGTTTTCACAATGGTCTGATGCAAAATATTGGCTTATGTTGGCCTCTTGCGGATCGGCGATATAGGCTTTAAGAGGGGGGCATGCCGACCTACACGGAAAAACGTCGGGTGCCTTACACCCCTGAACAGATGTTCACTTTAGCTGCGGATGTGGAAGCCTATCCGCAGTTTTTGCCGTGGTGTACGGCCACGCGGATTAAGCGCCGGGAAGGGGACACCATCTATGCCGATATGGTGATCGGTTTTAAGGTTTTTCGGGAAAAGTTCACCACCAGGGCTGTTTTTAACGCTCCCAACAAGATTGATGTTACCTATCTGGATGGGCCGTTTAAGTATTTACAGAGCCACTGGGTCTTCGAGCCGGATGGAGAGGGCGGTTGCGAGGTCGATTTCCACATCGATTTTGAGTTTCGCTCAATCATGCTGCAAAAATTGATCGGTAAGGTTTTCGACGAGGCGGTACATCGCATGGTCGATGCTTTTCAACGTCGTGCCGAGGTGCTTTACAAGACTTAGGCCTGGGCAGCTTCAGTTAGCAGATCAATTGCCTTTTCAACAGCTTGTAGTCGCACTTCCTGTCTGTTTCCTTTGAAAACTTCCCTAGCGTGAACGGTCTCCATTCCGCGCTTGAGGCAGCCAAAGTGCACGAGGCCCACAGGCTTTTGGGCGCTGCCGCCGCCGGGACCGGCGATACCGGTGACCGAGACCGCCAGGTCGGCGGCGGAATGGTCGATTACGCCTTCCGCCATTTTACGCGCCACCGGTTCGCAGACCGCTCCCAAGGTATCGAGCAGTTCTTGAGGAACGCCGAGAAGTTCCTTTTTGGCGACATTGTCATAGGTGATGAACCCGCGTAGGACGACATCTGAAGAGCCTGAAACCGAGGTTAAAAGCCCCCCGATCAGGCCCCCGGTGCAGGATTCGGCAAAAGCGATGGTCAGTTTGTTTTGACGGCAAAGCTGAAGCAACCGTTCGGCTTTTTCAAGCAGGGGGGTGGGGTACATCAGAAAAACTCCAGAACGAGGGCGAGGATGGCTGCGCCGTAAATACCGGCCAGGATATCGTCGAGCATAATCCCGAGCCCCCCTTTGATGGTTTTGTCGGCAAAGGATACGGGCCAGGGTTTCAAGATGTCGAACAGGCGGAATAGAAGAAAGGCTCCGGCATAGGCAATGGGGTCGAGCGGAGCGGCCAGCAGGACGATCCATTGACCGGCAACCTCGTCAATGACCACTTCGCCCGGATCTTCCCCTCCGGTTAAGGTCACATAAGCGGCTGAACTCCACCAACCGAGAAGAAACACCAAGACAACGCCAAACGTCAGGGCCGTATACCCCCATTGGGAGACGATAACCCAGGCAAACGGCAGGGCGGCCAGTGAACCCCAGGTTCCCGGCGCTTTGGGCAAGAGTCCGGTACAAAACCAGGTTGAAATCAGTACATGCGGATGGAATGGCCTGGGTCGAGGCGATTCGTCATTAAATTTGGAATGTGGGTCTTGCGGCTGTTTATTCACCGTTGCGGCCTTTTGTTCGTCATTGAAAACAACCATAACGCCCTAAGGTGAGAGATCAAGGACATGATCTCTAAAATCCAGCCGAAGTCATTGTTTTGTAAAGGGCTGCAAAACTGCGTGTAAAACGCTCTGGAAATACTACCCATTTCATTGAGGCTCTCCCTATCTTTTTTAGCGATTTTGGTCTACATATTTTCTTGCGCACGTTATCGGTTGAAGATACGGTCTTTCGCACAGCTGGAGATGGGGACAATCAAAAGCAGTGTAAATGAAGAGAAAAGCCCCTAAGGCAATGGGCTGGGCTGAACGTGTGATTTCTGTGGACGAGAGACTATTTCGAGGGGATCGATGAGTCGAGGGCAATTGCTTGAAGAAGCATCCGGGTGGAGAGGCTTCATCAACCGGGTAAAAGCAACGTCAAACCGTCTGTTTCCGGAGCGTCAGATTATGGTGCGCACGGAGGGCCGTCTGCGTTACATCCGCGTGAGTCAGGCCTTGCAGGTTTCGACCGTCTTCGGCCTCCTTGCCGTGACGTCCTGGATGACTTATTCCACCGCTTCTTACGTCCTCAATGATCGCGTCTTGGATATTAAGGACGCTGAAATTCATAAAGCCCGTCTGGCCTATGACGATTTGCTTGGTGAGGTCGGAAACTATCAGGATAAATTTTCTTCGCTGACGACCGAGTTGGTGGAAAATCACGGCTTGATGCTTAAGCTCGTTGAGCAGAATGCGACGCTGCAGCAGAGCTTGAAAAGCGTCGCCACCAAGCTGGAAAGCACCCAGGAAGAGCGTGAAACGGTTATCGCGACCCGAGAGCGTTTGAAGTCGGAACTGAAAACCGTCGAAGACAAAATGCGCAGCCTCGCCAGCCGGAATTTTTCGCTGGATAAAGAGCTGAATACCATTCAGGGAAATCTAAGCAACGTTGATAAAGAACGCCGCTTGGCCTTGGAAGAAAAGGCGCGTCTCAACGAGCAGGTTAAAAATCTTGAAACCACGCTTGCCGACCTGCACGAAACCGAAAAAACCGCCGTTCAGCGTATGACCGAACACACCGCCCAGCGCATCACCGCTATCGAGACGGTAATTTCGCGCACCGGTTTGGACCCGCAGAAGTTGGTCGCCAATGTCGGAGAGTCCGGCATGGGAGGGCCGTTTATCGCGGCCAAGGGTGATGCCGAAGAACCGCAGGATAAGCTGAAGGCGTCGCTTTCGAGTTTGGAGGGGCAGGTCGAACGTTGGCGTTCCTTAAAGAGCCTGATGAACTCTTTGCCACTTCATTCTCCACTGGATTACTATTACGTCACCAGCAGTTACGGTAAGCGTAAAGACCCGGTCAACAACCGCTGGGCTCATCATTACGGCCTTGATATGGGCAGCAGCTATCGCGCGCCCGTCTATACCGCCGCCGCCGGCAAAGTTATCTATGCCGGTTGGAAGGGAAAGTATGGTAAGCTGGTTGAGATTGATCATGGAAACGGCGTCGTCAGCAAGTACGGGCACCTTTCCAAAATTTTCGTCAAAAAAGGTGAGGAAATCAGCCACAGGACGAAGATCGGCTTGGTAGGGAGCACGGGACGGAGTACGGGAGCGCATCTCCATTACGAAATTACCGTGAACGGAAAGACCAGGAACCCCGCAAAATTCATTAAGGCTGGACGATATGTTTTCAAGGGCTAGCAAAGGGTCAAAATCGGGTAACGCTACGGCTCCGACACCACCGAAAAAGGCTGCTGCACCGTCTTTCATTAGTACCGATATGCGTCTCGTTGGTGACGTTGCCAGCGAAGGCGAAGTTCAAATCGACGGCACGGTCAACGGCGATATCCGGACCAAGATTCTTCTCGTTGGAGAAACGGCGAGCATCAAGGGCGAAATTATTGCCGAAACCGTCAAGGTTCATGGCGAGATTACGGGGCAGATCAAAGCGACTAACGTGACGCTGGCCAAGACCGCTCATATGATCGGTGATATCCTCCATGAAAATCTGGCCATCGAAGAAGGGGCCTATCTGGAAGGTCACTGCAAGCGGATGGAGATTAAGAAAGACGGGAATGTCAGTCTGGTTGTCAAGGAAGGCGGGGCGGGCGATTCCAAAGGGGATGCCAAGAGCGACGCCAAGAAAGTCGCTAATACCTGACTTTATGAAGCCTCCTAAACCGAAGAGGGCGCGGATATTGACCGCGCCTTTTTTATTGCCCCGTCAAATTCCGCCGAACGGTTTCAAGAAGTCCGCCTATTGCTTCTGGAACCCCTTTTTCCTTGAGACTTGGCGTGTGTCCAACGTTTGGAATGGTGATGCCTGTAAAATTGGGTAGGGCCTTCTCCATGGCGTCAAAAGTATCTGCACTCAAAATATCCGAAACAGCTCCGTGAACGCCAAGGATGGGGCGGTCGCCAAGTGCTTTGAATAAAGGCCAGAGATCGACGGCCTCTTGTTTTTGTTCCGTTAGAGCCTTGGCGATGGCCGGATCCCAGTCGATACGCAGGTCGCCGGTTGCGGTTTCTTTGTAGCTCGATTTGGCGAGACCCAACCAGTCATCTTCGGTTTGCAGACCGGGGTCGTTCATTACCTTCTTGAGGTGGGACACTGCGGCCCCCCAGTTCGGTTGTGGCGTATCGTCACCGATATAGGCGGCGATACGCTCAATTCCGGACGTATCCACCTCGGGTCCGACATCATTGATCACCGCACCCAAGAGCATGCTTGGAACAACGGCGGCAAGCGCCATGGTTAATATGCCGCCCATGGAGGTTCCTATGGAGACGATTTGATGGATGTTCAGTGCGGTTAGCAGGTGGTGCAGGTCGTTGATATAGGTAACCGGATGATAGTTTTTGTAGTTTAGGTCGTATTCCGAACGCCCACGTCCCCGATAATCGGGACAAATCACTCGATATGAACCCGAAAGGCGGGCAGCAAGGCTGTGGTAGTCCTTGGAATTTCGTGTCAGGCCGGGGAGGCAGAGCACCACCGGTCCGTCCGCCAGTTTGTCGCCATAATCGCGATAATAGAGAGAGAGCCCGTCTTGGGCGGAGACTGTTCCCTCGCGGTAAATGGTGCCCACGTTGCAATTCCCTAAGGCAGGAGAGGAAGAAGTTGATCGAGGGTGGTTATTTCCCCCCTGAGATCGCCTGGAATGCGTTCCCGTTCCTGTGTGAAGCGGTTGATCCAGACGACATTGAAACCGAAATGGGCGGCTCCTTGGGCATCCCACCCGTTGGAGCTAAGGAAGCAGATCGAATGAGGGCTAACGCCCATCTCTTTTTCAACAAGGCCGTAGACTGATGGGTCGGGCTTATAGATGCGGATGGGATCGACGGAAATAGCCGCATCGAGTACATCGGCCAAACCGGCGTTATTAATGGCGGCGTCCAGCATGGTGGGTGAGCCATTCGACAGGATGGCGGTTTTCAAACCTTTGTCCTTCAAGGCCTGCAGGGTCGCTTTAACCTCAGGGTAGGCGTCCAGTTGAAGGTAAAGCTCCATGAGTTTTTTACGAAGGTCCGGGTCGTTCAGGCCGACTGAGTTCATGGCGAAATCGAGCGCATCACCGGTGAGAGTCCAAAAATCCTCGTAAGCGCCCATCAGGCTGCGAAGCCATGTGTATTGCAGTTGTTTAAGGCGCCAGAGATTGGAAAGCGCCTCTTCTTTTTCTCCCAGATCGTCCTTGCAGCGAGCTGCGGCTGCATGAACATCGAAAAGCGTTCCGTAGGCGTCGAAAACGCAAGCCTCAATTGGGGGGAGGGGGGCGACCATATCTCTTCCTCAGTTGGTTTTCATCGTATTGAGCGGGCGTCTCAGGTCTTCTTCGAGATTGAACGCCACTTCGGTTCTTTCTTCTCGGGATCTATAAACTTGCAGGTTTTCCAAAACCCGTTGGACGTAATTTCGTGTTTCCTTGAAAGGAATCATCTCAATCCAGTCGATGGGGTCGACGGATGGGTCCCGAGGGTCGCCGTTAATTTCAACCCACTGCCCGGCCCGATAGGGGCCTGCATTGTATGAGGCGAGCGCTAGGATATAGGAGCCGTCGAATTTTTCGATCAGTCCGGCCAAGTAGCTTTGGCCGATCTTCAAGTTGTAGCTGGGATCGGCGAGCAGTTTGCGCATGGAATATTTAAGGCGCTCACGCTGGGCGACTTTTTTCGCCGTTCGCGGCATAAGCTGCATGAGACCTCGTGCGCCAACGCGGCTGATGGCTCCCGGCGAAAAGGCGCTTTCTTGCCGAATGACCGCATGGACGAGGGCCGATTCCGGTTGTGATTCCGGTAGGTTGAGCTGCGGATATCCCTTAGAAAGAAAACCGTGTCCGTCCCGGATCGCCCGTTTGGCGACGATGATCGACAAATCCGGGCGCTCGATTTCATGGGCCAGGGCGGCAGTTAGAGAGCGCCAGCCTGAGGTGGGGTGACTGCGGTCGAGCGCCATGAAGAAAATACGAGCGTAGTCCTCAAGGCCAATCTTTGGCAGCAAGCGGATCGCCTTGACCAGTTCGTAGTGTTTAAAAGCCGTCTTTTCATCGTCGGTCGGTTTGATGTCGGGGGGCATGATGAGTTTTGATTTGGGCCTGAGCTTGGCGGCCGCCAGTTGACCGTAATAAGCTGTTGAGTGTCGCGCCGCTGCTTGATACCAGTCGCGGGCCAACTCTTTCTTTTTCACTGCCTCGGCTGACCGGCCTGCCCAGTAAGCCGCGCGGGCGAGGCTGATTGGGTAATTGACCGCTTCGAACATATTGATGAAATGCCTATAGGCGATATCCGGATCTTCCAGGTGACGCAGGGCGATCCAACCGGCCATCCATTCGGCGTCGGCAAAGTTGGCTCCGGCGGTGAGGCCATGTTCGGCTGCGTAGCGGTAGGCTTCGGAAATATGTCCCTGATTGAGGGCTTCTCGCGCAAGAATAGACCGCTCCGGCCACCATTGGGAGGGCTCGATCATGTCCTTTGGCCCCGGGTCGAGCAATTCCCGGGCGTCCATATAGCGTCCTTTGCGTCGCCGCCAACGTAGCCGCTCGTAAATCAACCGTGGGTCGTTGCGCAACTCTTCGGGCACTCTGGCGATGGCGCGGTCAACACCGCCGCGTTTCCGCATAAGAGCCAGTCTCGCCTCGGCCAATTTGCGTTGATCGGGGTCGACCCGGCGGAGCATGCGGCGGGCTGGATAGTAGCGGTCCTCCCAGATCAGCCGGTCGAGACGGTCGAGATGATCCTGAAGCGTTAAATGCTTACGGTATCGGCTGTAAAATTGGCGTTCCTGCCGTTTGCCGAAGTTTCCGTCGATCCAGGTTTTTTGTAGAAGCTGCTTTGCTTCGACGACCCGTCCGGTCGCCAGTAGGGCTTGTCCCAAACGCATGGCCCCGTCTGCGGTTTGTGGTTCACGGGTTGAGAACCACTCAATTACGGCATTGTCGCTCATAGCGGGCTGCATGGATTCTTCAGCGCGCCTTTGAAGGAGGTATTGCCCCGGCCAGTCGGGATTTTCCGCAATAAAGGCGTCAAGCGCTTCAAAAGAGACTTCGCTGCTGACGTCTACATAATCGACCCAGCGAATGATTTTGGCGATTAGTGGCGATGCAATTTTTTCAGTCGCCTTACGCGCCTTTTCCCATTTTTTCTTTTTTGTTAGCAGGACGGCTTCAGAGATGATTTTTTTCTCGGAATCGGAAATGCCTTCAGCGCCGACCGTATCTGTTGCCGGTCCGGCCCAAAACGCTAGAAAAAAAAGGGCGGAAATGCCCGTAATCAGGCGTTTTGACAAGAACTGTACCTCAATGCCGTTTCCCAAGGCGGAGTCCGTCGAACCCCGGTCCCATTTTAATATTTGATTGGAGTCTACGGATTCAATGTCGCTGGGGCAAGCGACGCGGCTTGCCGTCTTAAAATCTAAAGGGTATGTTCTCGGCCTTTGGAAAATGACCTTGCTTCAAGGAGACGACCATGTTCAAGGGATCAGTGGTGGCACTGATTACGCCATTCAAAGACGGGCGCGTCGATGAGACCGCATTTCAGTCTTTCGTAGAATGGCAGATCGACCAGGGAACCGACGGCTTGGTGCCCTGTGGGACAACCGGCGAATCGCCGACGCTTTCCCATGAGGAGCACAAACGTGTGGTCGAATTGTGCCTTGAAGTCGCCAAGGGGCGGGTGCCGGTGATTGCCGGGTCGGGCTCCAACTCGACCGAAGAAGCGATCATGCTTACCAAGCATGCCAAAGAGGCTGGAGCCGATGCGGGACTTGTCGTGACGCCTTACTACAACAAGCCGACCCAGGAAGGGTTGAAGCTGCATTACAAGGCCATTCACGATGAGGTCGACTTGCCGATCTTCATCTACAACATTCCGGGCCGCAGCGTCATCGATATGACGGTGGAAACCATGGCGGAACTATCGAAGTTGCCGAACATTATCGGTGTTAAGGATGCGACAGCCGACCTCGCGCGTCCGATGCTGACGAAACTCGCTGCGGGTGAGGATTTCTGCCAGCTTTCAGGCGAAGACGCCACGGCCATTCCATTCCTGGCTGCCGGCGGCGTAGGCTGCATCTCGGTGACGGCCAATATCGCGCCGAAAATGTGCGCAGATATGCAGCGTTTGTTCCGCGAGGGCGACCTCGCCGGGGCGACGGCGATTAATGACAAACTGCTCGGCCTGCATACCAACCTGTTCTGCGAGTCAAATCCGGTTCCGGCCAAGTATGCGGCAAGTCTGCTGGGTAAGTGCGCTCCCGATTGTCGCTTGCCGTTGGCGCCTATTTCCGAAGCCGGGAAGGCTAAGGTCAAGGCAGCCCTAGAGCAGGCAGGGCTGCTTTAGGCAAAGGTGAGGACGGGCCTTTTTGACAAGGCTGGATTGAACGATCATGGCTAAAAAACCAAAAGACTCGTCCCGCTTCGTCGCCCAAAACCGCAAGGCGCGGCATAACTACTTCATCGACGACACCATTGAGGCTGGGATTATCTTGATGGGGACCGAGGTTAAGTCCTTGCGTGCGGGCAAAGTCAGTATCGGTGAGGCCTATGCGGGCGAGAAAGACGGCGATCTCTATCTCTTTAACGCCAATATCACCGAATACGATAGCGGTAACCGGCACAACCATGCGCCGACGCGGCCGAGAAAACTTCTGTTGCATAAGCGCGAAGTGGACCGCTTGCTCGGGGCGGTCAACCGCAAGGGAATGACCATTGTGCCGCTCGATATCCACTTTAATGATCGGGGTTACGCTAAGGTGACCCTAGGTATCGCCCGCGGCAAGCAGATGCATGACAAACGCGCTACCGCCAAAGATCGGGATTGGAAGCGTGACAAGGCCCGTTTGATGCGTGAGCAGAGTTAAGGCCTGCAAACTCCCTCGCAAAGTTTGAATTGCAGAGTGATAAACTTGACCCTTTGTGCATTGCCTCGCAGCCGCACAATCACTATGTTTGCGCCAACTTTTATGGGGTACCCCGCCTAGCGGGGGTAGAAAAGGAGATCAGGGTAATGAGCAAGGCGCTGCCGCATTTGGTTTTTGGCGGGGAAGTCACCAATCCGGAAACCAACGATTTCGTCGATCTGGAAAATCTGGATATCGTCGGAATTTTTCCCAACTACGAAACGGCGCTCAATGCGTGGCGTGGTGCTAGTCAGGCTCGGGTCGATGAGGCTCACACTAAATATGTGATCGTTCATCTCCACCGTTTGCTCGACCCGGAGCATCCCGAAGCGGAGTAAAAGCTGAATTAATCTTCGAGCTTTTTTAAATCCAGTTCGCGTTGGGCCCGTTTGATCTCGTTGAGGTCGCGGGCCTTTTGCTGTTTGGTTCGACCGAATTTCACGCGGTTTTCCTCGGCGCGTGTTTGTTTTTCGGTGCGTACCTTGCTCTTACGGGTTTGACGAAGGTTGACGATTTCAGCCATTAAAACCGCGGGCTGGCCTTGAGAATCTGGTCTTTCAGTTCTTCATAATCGGTGGCGACGGGGAACTGTGGGAACTCTTCAATCACGTTGGCGGGCGCTTTGAACAGAATGCCCTGATCGGCTGCGCCCAGCATATTGGTGTCGTTGTACGAATCTCCGGCCGCGATGACGTGGAATTTCAGGTCATGGAACCGTTCGACGGCGGCTTGCTTGTGATTGGGCATTCGCAGTTTGTAGTCGACCACGCGGCCTGCTTCGTTGACGTCCAGCTTGTGGCAGAACAGGGTCGGCCAGTCCAGTTGACGCATCAGAGGTTCGGCGAACTCATAGAAGGTGTCGGACAGGATCACCACCTGGAAGCGCTCGTTCAGCCAGCCGATAAAGTCTTTTGCGCCGTCCATGGGGCCCATATCGGCGATAACCGCCTGAATATCGGGCATGCCGAGATTGTGTTCGTCGAGAATTTTGAGACGCTGGCGCATCAAAACATCGTAGTCGGGGATATCTCTGGTCGTCGCCCGAAGCTCTTCAATTCCGGTTCGTTCGGCGAAATTGATCCAAATCTCGGGAACCAAAACCCCTTCAAGGTCAAGGCAGACGATTTCCATAACGACTCCTCCTACGCGCATGTCCAATGGGCGGTATATCAAGTTTCGCCAAGGAGTAAAGAGCCTTATGCGAGGCGGGCCGAAATTCCTTCAAAAACCTCGCTAAACATGGCTTCGGTCAGCTTGCCCGTGTTGGTGTTGTAGCGAGAGCAGTGATAGCTGTCGGTTAGGATCAGGCCACCGGAAAGCTTATGTACGGCATTGTGGCCGAACTTGTAGGCGGAGCGTTTCTCCTGCAGGGCCGATAGGACGGCGTTATGGGCCAGCGTACCGAGGGCGAGGACAATTTTGAGATTTTTCATGGCCGCGATTTCATCGACCAGAAAAGGTAGGCAGGAACGGGTCTCGGGACCCGTCGGTTTGTTTTGTGGAGGGACGCAGCGGACGGCATTGGTGATGCGGCTGTTGAGCAGTTTAAGGCCGTCGTTGAACGACAGGCCGTAGTGTCCCTTAGCGTAACCATGTTTGATCAGGGTCGGGTAGAGAAGATCGCCCGCATAATCGCCGGTAAAGGGTCGACCCGTTCGGTTGGCTCCCTTAAGACCAGGAGCGAGGCCGACGATCAGAAGTTCCGCGTCCAATTCGCCAAAGGAGGGGACCGGACCATTGTGCCAGTCAGGCCAGGTGGTCGCATTGGTGGCGCGAAACTCAACCAGTCTTGGGCAAAGAGCGCAGTCGTTTGCCGGTCCCATTGCATCGCTCAACATTTGGGAAAGCCTCAGGAGGGACCGCGTGTCGTTTGAAGGTAAGCTTCCGGATCGTCCGCGCCCCGGTTGTCGTCTTCTTGGTGATGTTCTTCATGGTGCGGCTGGTCATGTTGATCGTGACCTCGACCGCTGGACTTCCGGCCGATTTCGTCTTCCAGCTCTTCCAACTCGAGAAAATAGTCGGCCTGTCGGCGCAGCTCGTCGGCGATCATCGGTGGATTGGATTTGACCGTGCTCACCACCGTGACCTTCAGACCTTTGCGCTGAACGGACTCGACAAGCCGCCGGAAATCGCCGTCGCCGGAAAAGAGCACCATATGGTCGAGGTGGGGCGCCATCTCCATGGCGTCGATGGCCAATTCGATATCCATGTTGCCTTTGATTTTCCGCCGACCGGCCGCGTCGGTAAACTCCTTGGTCGGCTTGGTCACCATGGTGTAGCCATTATAGTCCAGCCAGTCGACTAAGGGGCGGATCGGTGAGTATTCCTGATCCTCGATCAGCGCCGTATAGTAAAAGGCGCGGATCAGATGGCCTTGCTCGGAAAAGACTTCCAGCAGACGCTTGTAATCAATGTCGAAACCGAGGGAGCGGGCGGCGGCGTAAAGATTGGACCCGTCAATAAACAGACCGATCCGTTCTTGCGGATAGAACATCATTGTGAAATTCCTAAATCAAAATAATTCAGCCGTTTAAAACATCAGCCGTGATAAATATCCTTTTATAGGTAATGTGCATTTATCGGTCCTGCAAGAGGGTCGTTATCGGGGAGACCTAAAAGAGTGATTTTGATTGGGTTGGGTGCGAATTTGGGGGAGCCGAAGGAAAGCTGTCTTGCGGCTCTCAAGGCTCTGGAGGCGCACTCTTCGATAAAGGTTCTTGAGGTCTCGCGGTGGTATAAAACAGCGCCGGTTCCGGTTTCCGATCAGCCTTGGTATGTCAATGGTGCGGCCAGTCTGGAAACGTCGCTGTCGGCTGAGGCGCTTCTTGCGTTACTGCACGAAATCGAAGCCGGGTTTGGTCGGGTGCGGCGGAAAAAAAACGAGGCGAGAACACTCGATCTCGATCTTCTCGCCTACGGAAATCAGGTTTCGGAAGAGAGGAGCTTACGTTTACCGCACCCCCGATTGGCCGAACGGGCTTTCGTGCTGATGCCGCTGAAAGATATCGCCCCCGATTGGCGTCACCCGGTTTCGGGAAAAAGCGTTATGCGGATGCTTGATGAATTGCCTGTGGGGCAGAAAATTCAGGCCTTGGATGAATAATTCGCCAAATCAAGGAGTTAAGGGCTAGTATTTAGGCGGCTTTAGCCTATATTTTAAGAGAAGTAGGGGGCTGTCGGCGGATTTCCAAAAAATCCCGGAAAGCCCTTGCGTTTGGCGGCGCTGCGAGTATATTCGGCGCTTCCCGTTTTTTGGTACGGAGTATTCTCTAAGATGGCGCGTGTAACCGTCGAAGATTGTGTCGAACGAATTCCCAACCGCTTTGATCTTGTCATGCGGGCGTCTCAGCGGGCGCGAAGCATTTCAGCCGGAGCCCAACTGACCGTTGATCGCGACAACGACAAAAACCCTGTCGTGGCGCTGCGCGAAATCGCTGACAGAACGGTTGATATTGATGATCTGCAGGAAGGGCTTATCCGCAGCTTGCAAAAGCACGTCGAATTCGACGAGCCGGAGCCCGAGGATGAAGCCGAGCTGCTGGAAGCTCTGGAGCAGGAAGTTTCCGGCGCGTCTCCCGAAGAGGAGATTGCCGAGGACGTTCTCAGCATTCAGGACGATGCCGTGATGCAGGACGTGGCGGGCGATGTCGCTCCCGACGTTGATGTCACCATCGAGCCCCAGGAGGGCTAACAAGATTTTCCCGAAGCCGCTTGAGCACAGGCGGCTTCGGTTTAAGATCGCATCTATTGTATGGGCAGCTAAAGGAGATGCGGGTTGATCCGGCAATACGAACTGGTAGAGCTGGTAAAATCCTACGATCCTGGCGCTGACGAAGACCTGATCAACCGGGCCTACGTCTACGCCATGAAAGCTCATGGTTCGCAGACCCGCGCTTCCGGCGATCCTTATTTCTCTCATCCCCTCGAAGTGGCTGGCATTCTGACCGGCTTCAAGCTCGACACGGCCTCGATCGTGACGGCCTTGCTGCACGATACCATCGAAGATACGGACACCACCCGCGAAGACATTATCGAGCACTTCGGCGAGAATATTTGCAATCTCGTCGAGGGGGTGACCAAACTCACGCGCATTGAGCTGCAATCGGAAACCGGCGAGGGAAAACAGGCGGAAAACTTCCGCAAGCTGGTTTTGGCCATGTCGGAGGACCTGCGGGTTCTGCTGATCAAACTGGCCGACAGGCTGCACAATATGCGGACCCTGCATTTCATTAAGAAGCCAGAGAAGCGCCGCCGGATCGCCATGGAGACGCTGGATATCTACGCGCCTTTGGCCGAGCGTATCGGCATCCACGAAATCAAGGATGAGTTGGAAAACCTTTCTTTCGCCCAAGTCAATCAGGAAGCTTATAAATCCATTCTCGCCCGTTTGGAGTTCCTCCGTGAGGAGGGCGGCAATGTGGTTACCCGGATTATCAACGATCTGCGCGAGACCATGGCCGGAGCGCGCATGAAGGCGGTTATTGCCGGCCGCGAGAAAACGCCGTTCTCTATCTGGCGGAAAATGCAGCAGCGGAATGTCGGGTTCGAGCAACTTTCCGACATCATGGCTTTCCGGGTGATTGTTGAAACGGTCGAAGACTGTTACCGGGCGCTCGGCATTATTCACAGCGCCTATCCGACTATTCCGGGGCGTTTCAAGGACTACATCAGCACACCCAAGCCGAACGGCTACCAATCTCTCCATACGGGCATACTCGGCCCAGGCGGCCAGCGCGTCGAGGTTCAAATTCGCACCCGGGACATGCATGAGGTCGCCGAATTGGGGGTGGCGGCTCATTGGCAATATAAGCAAAACGGCGAAAAGACCGAAGGGAAGCAATACCGCTGGCTGCGGGAGCTTCTCGATATTCTCGAGCATGCAGCCGGCCCTGAAGAGTTTATGGAGCATACTAAGCTCGAGATGTTCCAGGATCAGGTTTTCTGCTTCACGCCCAAGGGCGAACTGATCAGCCTGCCAGCCGGAGCAACGCCCGTCGATTTCGCCTATGCGGTCCATTCCGAGATTGGCGATACCTGCGTAGGCGTTAAGGTTAACGGTAAGATGATGCCGCTAAGGACGGAGCTTAAAACCGGCGACCAAGTCGATATCATCACCTCTGCGGCGCAAACCCCGTCGCCGACCTGGGAGCGGTTCGTCGTAACCGGGAAGGCGAGAGCAAGGGTTCGCCGCTTCGTCCGCATACAGCAGCGCGATGAATACGCCAGTCTGGGTCGGGCCATCCTGCAACGGGCTTTCCGTTCGGAAGGTTATGAATATACGGAGAAGGCGTTAAACGGGGTTCGCAAGGCTTTTGCTGTCGATAGCGCCGAGGATCTTTGCGCCGAAGTCGGGGCGGGCAACCGAACAGCCAAGGAAGTTATTGAAGCCGTTTTCCCCGGCACCAAGAAAAAGGCCTCTTCGCGGTCGGGAAAAATTCTTTCTTTCGTGCGTAAAAAATCGGGGAACAAGAAAAAGAAAGACAAGAGCAATGCGGTTCCCATCAACGGGCTGATACCTGGAATGGCCGTCCACTATGCGCGTTGTTGCCACCCCCTGCCGGGTGACCGCATTGTCGGAATTATTTCGACCGGTAAAGGGGTAACGATCCATACCATCGACTGCGATACGCTCGAGGATTTCAGTGACCAGCCCGAACGGTGGCTGGACGTCTCCTGGGATGTCGAAGCCAACGAAGAGACCGAGCATACGGGACGCATCCATGTCACGGTCGCCAACGAGCCGGGAAGTTTAGGATCGCTCTCGATGGTGATCGCCAAAAATCACGGCAATATCAATAACTTGAAGATTACCAATCGGTCGCGGGAATTTTTCGAGCTTTTGGTGGATGTTGAGGTCAATGACGTCAAGCACCTGACCAATATCATTGCTGCTTTGCGCACGATGCCGGCGATTAATTCGGTTGAGCGGGCCCGCGGCTAACCCCATTTCTAATTGAGGGTAAACTTCCGCTTTTCCCTCGACGGCCTTTCGGCTAAACATCATTCAAGGGCTGGCGGAAATGCTGCCGCTGTCTAAGCCAAATAGACTCTAGCTCATGGATCGTGCATGTTCCGCCGCCGCGCCAAACAGAACATTTTGGATCGTATTGTCAGCTTCTTCTGGCCAAAGGCTGGATTTAAGCGGTCGTCGACCTATGTGGTTTACCGGGTCGCACGCTTAAAAGGCTCGGTTTATTCCCTGGCTGCCGGATTTGCTTGTGGGGCGGCGGTTTCGTTCACGCCTTTCGTTGGGTTCCACTTTATCCTCGGGGCCATCACGGCCTTTTTGATGCGCGGCAATATTCTTGCCTCGGCCATTGGCACCGCGGTCGGCAATCCCTGGACGTTTCCCTTCATTTGGGTCTGGATTTACAATCTGGGTGTTTGGATGGGAGTGAGGGGGCACCGCAAAGACGGTTCGGATATCGATTTTACCGAAACTTTCGAAGCTTTGATGGATGCCGTCCTCAATCTGGATGGGAGTTTGTTCATCGACCAAGTTTTGCCGCTTTTTTGGCCGATGTTCGTTGGCGGCATTCCGACGGGTATTGTGGCTTGGTTGTTTTTCTATTGGTTGATCAAGCGCCTGATCCTTGGTTTCCAGAAACGAAAAGTCTCCAAACGGCGGCGGGTCAGTGGACAGGTCGCGCATTATAATTTGGAGAAACGCATACACCGTAAAGGAGAGACGAACGATGGGTAGTCCATTGCGTCTAGGGGTCAATATCGATCATGTGGCGACCATCAGAAATGCCAGGGGTGGCGCGCATCCTGATCCTTTAAGGGCGGCGATGATGGCGGCTGCTTCGGGGGCCGACGGCATCACTGCCCATTTGCGTGAAGACCGACGCCATATTACGGACGCCGACATTACGGCATTAAGTGAGTCCATCGATTTACCGTTGAATTTGGAGATGGCGGCGACCGATGAAATGGTCGAAATCGCCCTGCGCCACAAACCTCATGCGGCTTGCATCGTTCCTGAAAAGAGGGAAGAGCGGACGACCGAAGGCGGGCTTGATGCGGCCTCGGGGTTCAAAAATCTCAAACCCTATGTGGAAGCGTTAGGCAAAACTGGAATTCGGGTATCGTTGTTTATTGAAGCCGCGCAGGAACAGCTTGATGCAGCCAAGGCCTTAGGTGCGCCTGTGGTTGAGCTTCATACCGGGAGTTATTGCGATCTGGAGGGGGAGGCGAGAGAGGCGGAGTTTCAGCGAATTGTTTCCGCTGCGACCCATGCCGAGAAAATCGGCCTTGAATGCCATGCGGGGCACGGTTTGAGCTTTGAGACGGTCAGGCCGATTGCCGCTATTCCGACGATCCGAGAGTTGAACATCGGTCATTTTCTTGTCGGTGAAGCGATCTTCGTCGGGTTTGAGACTTCGATCAGGAAAATGCGACAATTGATGGATGAGGCGAGGCAGGGATGATTCTGGGCGTTGGCACGGACCTTTCCGATATCCGCCGTATCGAAAAAACGCTGGAGCGCTTCGGAGATAAGTTCACAAAACGGATTTGTACCGATAAGGAGCGCGCTAAAGCCGCCCGGCGGGCCAATCGCGCTGCCGAATATTCAAAGTGTTTCGCCGCAAAGGAGGCCTGCGCCAAGGCATTGGGAACAGGATTTCGTATGGGTGTTTTCTGGAGCGATTTAGAGCTTGGCAACGAACCGACGGGAAAACCGACGATGATTCTTCACGGTGGGGCCAAGGAACGCCTCGATAGCCTGACCCCGGAAGGCATGGAGGCGAAAATCGATATCAGCCTGACCGATGAGTTTCCTCTGACCCATGCCATTGTCATCGTCTCGGCGGTGCCAGAAAAGGCCGATTGACCCCGTTTTCCTTATGTTGTGCTTGACTTCGCGCCGGGACGCTGGCTTGATCGGGCACGTCCCAATGGGGCGGTTAATCAATCCATTTTGTTTTACAGATAGTTAGCCGGAATCCTTAATGAGTCAGAATAAGTCGGGCGGAATCGGCGATTTCATTAAAACCATTTTTTATGCGGGTCTGATCGCCATTGGTGTCAGGACCGTAGCCTATGAGCCTTTCAATATTCCTTCCGGTTCGATGATTCCGACGCTTTTGGTTGGCGATTATCTGTTCGTTTCAAAATCGTCCTATGGATATAGCCGCTTTTCTTTGCCTTTCGGATTGGATCTGTTTGATGGCCGGATTTGGTTTACCGAACCGGAAAGAGGCGATGTGGCAGTGTTCAAATTGCCCTCTAATACCAAGGTCGATTATATCAAGCGTATCATTGGTTTGCCTGGTGACCGCATTCAGGTAAAGGGCGGCATTCTGCATATCAACGGCAAGGCGGTAAAACGCGAGCGGATTGAGGATTACGTCGTACAAAACGCCTGGGGCAATGCGACCCGGATGGCGCGTTATATCGAAACCCTTCCAGATGGCGTTCAGCATCCTATCATTGAGATGACCGATAACGGATCGCTCGACAACACCAGTGTTTATACGGTTCCGCCCGGCCACTATTTCATGATGGGGGATAACCGGGACAACTCGCTGGATAGTCGGGTTTTGGACAATGTGGGTTTTGTGCCGGTCGAAAATTTGGTCGGTCGGGCTGAGTTTCTCTTTTTCTCTTCAGATGGGTCGGCGCGTTTCTGGGAAATCTGGAAATGGCCTTTTGCGCCCAGGTATAGTCGTTTCTTCCAAGGCATCGACTGAGGTCGCCATGAGTAAGGGCGTCAAGGGTCACCGTGAAAATTTAGATGATTTGGCGGTTAAACTCGGCCATACCTTTAACGATCTTTCCCTCTTGGAAACGGCCGTTACGCACTCAAGCATCTCATCCGAACAGGGCTCAAGGCTGTACTCGAACGAACGCCTGGAGTTTCTTGGCGACCGGGTTCTTGGGTTGGTGATAGCCGAAGTATTGCTTGAAAAATTTCCCAAGGAGGAGGAAGGGGCCTTGGCGCGCCGCCATACGGCGATGGTGCGAAAGGAGGCCTTGGCGATTGTCGCTCGAAAACTCGGGATTGCGGCTTACATCCGTATGACGCGAGGCGAAGAAGAAGGGGGCGGGCGTGAAAACGATTCCCTTCTATCCGACTGTTGCGAGGCGATCATCGCAGCTTTGTTTCTCGACGGCGGTCTTGACGTCGCCCGCGGATTCATTGGGACGCATTGGCAAAGCCTTTTAGGGCGTGATCTGACCCCGCCGAAAGACAATAAAACCATGTTGCAGGAATGGCTGCAGGCACGAGGGCGTCCTTTGCCGACATATCGCGAGGTTGCCCGTAAGGGGCCGGCCCATGCTCCGGAATTTGAAATGGAGGTTCTGGCCGATGATGATCAGGTGGCGATGGCCTCGGGGGCTTCGAAACGTCAGGCTGAACAGGAAGCCGCCGGGAGGCTGCTTGAAACCTTAAAGGAAAAAGCATGAGCGGCACTGCCGAAAACAACACCCGCTGTGGCTTCGTCGCCTTAGTAGGCGCGCCAAATGCCGGAAAATCGACGCTGCTGAACCAACTGGTTGGAACGAAGGTTTCCATCGTATCTCCCAAGGTGCAGACGACGCGCACCCGGGTCCTCGGGATTTGTATTTCGGGACAGAGCCAGATCGCATTTATCGATACGCCGGGCATCTTTGCGCCAAAACGTCGATTGGACAGGGCCATGGTTGCCGCGGCCTGGGGAGGGGCTTCCGAAGCCGATGAAGTAGTGCTTCTGGTTGACGCCTCAAAAGGGATTACCCGGGATACTGAAGAGATTATTGCCCGGTTGAAAGATACGCAGAGCAAGGTGATTCTGGCGCTCAATAAAGTCGATCAGGTCAAAAAGCCTGTATTGCTCGATCTGGCGGCTAAACTCGATGCCGAAGGCGTGTTTTCCGATGTCTTTATGATCTCGGCTTTGAAGGGTAACGGCGTAGACGACCTCTTGGCCTTTTTGGCCTCCCGTGCTCCTGAAGGGCCTTGGCATTATCCTGAAGATCAAATTTCAGATTTACCGGAGCGTATGCTGGCCGCTGAAATCACCCGTGAAAAAGTTTTTCTCCAGCTTAAGCAGGAGCTGCCTTACCGGATAACGGTCGAGACTGAAAACTGGGAAGAGCGCAAAGACGGAAGCGTTAAAATCGATCAGCTTCTTTTCGTTCAAAAAGACGGTCATAAGCAGATCGTTCTAGGTAAGGGCGGTCAGCAGATTAAGAAAATCGGTGCGGCGGCTCGGCGGGAACTGGAGGAGATACTGGACTGTAAGGTGCATCTTTTCTTGTTCGTCAAGGTGAGAGAAGGCTGGGAAGACGATCCTGAGCGTTACCGTCATTGGGGGTTGGATTTCAACGTATAGAAATTCAACGTTTGGTAAAACGAGACACCCCAATATAATTCCTTTACAACACTTTATATTACAACCGGACATTCTTGCCTTATCGTTGAATAATCGCGAAAAGCGGAAAGGCTGGATTAGTCTGAAAAACAATAATTTCGCAAAAGCGAAGCAGGGGCCTTTACGGGGATATTCTAGGAATCCCGATATTGAACCGCAAGTTAATAGCGGAAAGGCACTTGTCTGTATTCTCCAAACCGACGGGGACAACGGAGTAGTCTGAATGCGTCTTGATCTCTCAAAAAAATTGCCTCTCCTGATTATGGTGTTGGCGTTGATTTCGGCTATTGCCATGGGCATGGTCGGGTATATTAAGTCTTCTGGTGAGTTGTCGAACAACGCGAAAGTTAAGTTGTCCGGCCTGATGCAAGCGCGTCAAAGCGCCGTTTTGAGTTACCTCAATTCAGTTAAGCAGGACATGGCGGTGCTCGGCGATAACAAGACGTTCTTGAGCGCTTTAACCTCCTATAATTCTGCGCTTGGCGACTTCGAAAACCCTGAAGAAGAACTGCAAAAGCTGTTCATCACCAACAATAAAAATAAGCCGAATGAACGCTATAAGATGGACGATGCCATGGATGGCTCACTCTATTCCATCTTCCATGCCGATTTTCAGCCTTGGTTCCGTAAGTTCCTCGTTGAGCGTGGTTATCGGGATATTTTGATGCTGAATGCCAATGGGGTTGTCGCCTATTCGGCCGCCAAATTGCGGCATTTCGCCTCTGATCTGAAAAAAGGGAAATTGAAAGATTCCTCCTTGGGTGAACTCTATAAGGCGCTGAGCGCCAACCCAAAGCAGGGAGCCATTCTGTTTAAAGATTTTGCGTCCTATGACATTGATGGCGGCGCTCCGGCGGCTTTTATTGGAACGCCGTTGATCGTTTCCGAAGTGGTGGAAGGCTTCCTGATCTTCCAGCTGTCGGCTGACCGGATAAATGAAATCATGGGCGACCTTCGCGGCCAAGGCGATACGGGTGAAACCTATGTGGTTGGCTCAGACAACTTGATGCGGAGCAATTCTCGTTTCTCGTCAGAGCCGACGACTCTCAAAACAAAAGTTAGTACCGAAGCCGTCTTGAAGGCTCTTAAAGGCGAAGACGGCGTAATGGAGACCGCCAGCTATACCGGAAAAATGGTTGTTTCCGCTTATACGCCGTTGAGCTTCATGGGAACGACTTGGGCGGTTGTCGCCGAAGCCGAAGTTGAGGAAATATTTACCCCCGTTTCGGATATGGGGCAGTTCATGCTGCTGGGCGGTGTGATTATCCTGATTGTGATGGCTGGCGTAGGCACTCTGTTTGCCCGGGCAATCGTGCGTCCGATCAAAGCGATGACGGTGGCAATCGGTGGATTGGCGGCAGGTCGTCAGGACGTGGAAATTCCCGCATTGAATGCACAGGACGAAATTGGCGATATTGCTCGTTCGCTTGTTGAAATCCATGAAACAGGGACGCGGGCAGCTCGCATTCAGGCCGCGCTCGATAATGTTTCCTCGCCGGTCATTTTGGTCGATAACGATCATCAGGTTCTTTACGCCAACCAGGCTTGGTGTCGCCATTTCGAGCCGTTAGCCGGGCAATTGGCAAATGATATTCCCGGATATCCTTCCGGTGATCTGGTCGGTGTAAGCTTTGACAGTTTGCACAATCAGGACAAGTTGCGGCATGTCGCCTTGCAGTCCCTTTCCGGCCAGTGCGACGCCACGATGGAGGCCGGTGGTCGAACGATTGATCTGACCGCTAACCCTGTGGTTAACGCCAGTGGCGACCGTTTGGGTACGGTTGTTGAGGCCGTCGACCAAACCTCGCAATTGGCTATTGAAAATGAAGTGGCCGGATTGGTTAAGGCCGCGGTTGCCGGTGATTTCACGCAACGCTTGGAAGTGATGGGCAAAGAAGGCTTCATGCTGACCTTGAGTGAAGGGGTCAATGAGTTGGTATCGACTGTCCAGACCGGTCTTGATGAAGTTGTTAAGGTTCAATCTGCCCTGTCGCAAGGCGACCTGACTCAACGGATGGTGAACGACTATCAGGGCGCTTTTGATCGGGTGAAACAGGATTCCAATGCGACAGCCGAAAAATTGGGATCGATCGTTGGCGATATTCTGGAAACCGCCAGTAACGTTCAGGGCGGTGCGGCTGAAATCGCCGAAGGCTCCAGCGATCTGGCCGGACGTACCGAACAGCAGGCCTCAAGCCTTGAGCAGACGGCGGCAGCCATGGAAGAGTTGACCGCAACGGTTCGCCAGAATGCCGACAACGCACAGCAGGCCAACCAGTTGGCGAGTGCAGCAAGGGATATGGCCGACAAAGGAGGACAGGTTGTGTCTTCCGCCGTTACCGCCATGGGGGCTATCGAGGGCTCATCGTCCAAGATTACCGAGATCGTCAATATGATTGATGAAATCGCCTTCCAGACCAACCTCTTGGCGTTGAATGCCGCCGTGGAAGCGGCGCGGGCCGGTGAGGCCGGTAAGGGCTTTGCCGTTGTGGCCCAGGAGGTTCGTTCTTTGGCTCAGCGTTCGGCGGAAGCTTCTAAGGAAATCAGCGATCTGATCTCCAATAGCTCTAAAGAAGTCAATCAGGGTGTGGGGCTGGTTAATCAGACTGGTGAAACGCTAAGCGAATTGGTTGGCTCCATTAAGAAGGTTGCCGATATTGTCGCCGAGATTGCTGCGGCAAGTGAAGAACAGGCCAATGGTCTCGATGAGGTCAATACGGCGGTCAGCAACATGGATGAAATGACCCAGCAAAACGCTGCTTTGGTCGAAGAAACGACGGCCGCAGCGACGTCCATGACAGGTCAGGCGACCGATCTTGTCGACCTCGTTCAGTTTTTCAATACAGGTAAAGAGTTCGTCGCTACAAAAAAGCCTAAGCCGCACACACAACCGCAAGCGGCTGCCGCCTCAAAACCAAAACCTACAAAGGCCGAACCCCGCCGAATGGCGCCTCCGGCGGCCACTCCTGCTACTGCCGAGCCGGTTCCGTCGGATGATAGTTTCGATGCTGACGATGACGATTGGCAGGAGTTCTAAGGCGGTATACGGTAGGCCATGGAGTGGGTCGACCAGGGAATCGTCGTTTCGGCGCGCAAGCATGGCGAATCATCGCTTATCGTCACCCTTTTGACGAAGGAGCATGGGCGTCATGCCGGGCTGATCAAAGGGGGAAGCTCCCGACGCAACAGCGGTCTCTATGAGCCGGGCAATCTGCTCTCTATTGAGTGGCGTGCCCGGCTTCCCGAACATTTAGGCTCAATCAAGGGAGAGCTTAAGAAAGCCTACTCGGCCGAAGCTCTGGGTGACGCCATGGCGCTGACGGGCTTGAGCGCCGCTTGTGCGATGGTTGACAGTCTGTTGCCTGAAAGAGAGCCGCACGGCCCCGTTTACGACGGACTCCTGGCGTTGTTGAACATGCTGGGAGAGCCAGCATGGCCGAGTCTCTACGTTCGCTGGGAGCTTGGGCTTCTGTCCGAATTGGGTTTCGGCCTCGATCTATCGGCCTGTGCAGCTAGCGGGTCGACTGAGAATCTGATCTATGTATCACCCAAAACGGGGCGCGCTGTTTCGGATGTGGCGGGTGAAGCCTACAAAGATCGTTTATTGGCATTGCCGCCGTTTCTTCTTGGAGGAAGTAAGGCCGTGCCGGACAGGGCGCATATTCTCAATGGGTTGGCCTTAACCGCCTATTTCCTCGAAGAATCCATTTTTCGTCCGCAAGCCAAAGAAATCCCGGCTTCCCGCACACGATTTGTTGACCGTGTGAAACGGATGGATACTATATCTGGTGCTTAATTCGTTCTCTAACTTGACGGTACCGAAATGACCGAAATCTCTCCGTCCGGAGATATCCTTGATACCAGACTGGCCGATGCGCTGAGCGAGCGCTATTTGGCCTATGCGCTTTCCACCATTATGTCGCGCTCTTTGCCCGACGTGCGGGACGGCTTGAAGCCCGTTCATCGGCGACTCCTGTTCGCCATGCGCCAGTTGAAGCTCGACCCGAAAGGGGGCTTTAAGAAATGCGCCCGTGTGGTTGGCGATGTGATTGGTAAGTACCATCCCCATGGCGATGCTGCCGTTTATGAGGCTCTGGTGCGTTTGGCCCAGGATTTCTCTGTGCGTTATCCGCTGATTGACGGGCAGGGCAACTTCGGCAATGTGGACGGCGATAATGCAGCGGCCATGCGGTACACGGAATCCCGCTTGACCGAGGTTGCGGAAGCCTTACTGCAGGGTATTGAGGAAAACGCCGTCGATTTTCGCGAAACCTACGATGGCGAGGAAAGTGAGCCCTGCGTATTACCCGCTGCTTTCCCCAATCTCCTGGCCAACGGCTCCTCGGGCATCGCGGTCGGTATGGCGACCAATATTCCTCCGCACAATGTGGACGAGCTTTGTTCGGCGCTTCTTCATTTGATCAAAACCCCCAACGTTCGGTTTGAAACGCTTGTCGAATACATTCCCGGGCCGGATTTTCCGACCGGCGGCGTGATGATGGAAAGCCGCGAAACGGTCATTAACGCTTATGAGACGGGCCGCGGCAGTTTCCGGGTTCGCGCCAGATGGGAAATCGAGAAGATGTCCCGCGGTCTCTATCAGATTATTGTGACCGAAATTCCCTATCAGGTTCAAAAAGCCAAACTAATTGAACGGGTTGCTGAACTGCTGATTGCCAAGAAGTTGCCCTTGGTTGCCGATATTCGGGACGAATCCACCGATGTTATCCGTTTGGTCATTGAGCCGAAAAATCGCACGGTCGAACCCGAAGTGGTGATGGAGCAACTGTTCAAACTGACCGATCTTGAAACCAAGTTCGGCCTCAATATGAACGTGCTCGACGCCTCCCAAACGCCGAGAGTGATGAACCTGCGCGAAGTCTTGCAGGCCTTTCTCGATCATCGCCATGAAGTATTGATCAGGCGCAGTCAGTTCCGGCTCGACAAAATCGAAAAACGGCTCGAGGTTTTAGGCGGCTACCTGATTGCCTATCTCAATTTGGATGAGGTTATCCGCATCATTCGGGAAGAGGATGAGCCGAAAAAACAACTGATTAAGTCTTTTGGGCTGACGGAAAATCAGGCCGAGGCGATCCTCAATATGCGCTTACGGTCTTTGCGCAAACTTGAAGAAATGGAAATCCGCAAAGAAAACGATGCCTTGAGTGACGAGCGGGACGATTTGATCGACCTGTTGGGTGATGAAGAGCGTCGCTGGAAGTCCGTTTCTTTCGAAATTTCTGAGATTAAGAAAGCCTTCGGTAAGAAAACCGAAATCGGCAAACGGCGGACTGAAATCGGTGATGCGCCGGTTGAGATCGATGTGCCCATGGAGGCCTTGGTCGAGCGGGAGCCAGTCACCATCGTTTGTTCTCAGAAGGGTTGGATCAGGGCGGTTAAGGGCCACAATATTGATACCCTTTCTTTGAAATATAAAGAGGGGGATCGCGGGCATTTCGTCTTCCAGGCCCAGACCACGGATAAGCTGATCATTTTCGCCACCAACGGCCGTTTTTATACCCTTGGCTGCGATAAGCTGCCGGGAGGACGCGGCCATGGGGAGCCCCTGCGTCTGATGATCGACTTGAGCAACGAGCATGAGCCGGTCGAGATGTTCGTTCATCAACCGGGCCGGAAGATGCTGATCGCTTCCGACCAGGGGCGGGGTTTTGTCGTCGATGAAAACTCGGTGATTGCCCAGACCCGGAATGGCAAGCAGGTGATGAACGTCAAAGACGGTACGGAAGCGTCACGCTGCCTGTTGATCAAGCCTGAGCAGGATGCGGTTGCCGTGATTGGCGAAAACCGTAAGCTTCTGGTCTTTGGTCTCGACGAGATGCCGGAAATGACGCGGGGGCAGGGGGTTATCCTGCAACGCTACAAGGATGGCGGTTTGGCCGATATTACCTGCTTCAAGCTGGAGGACGGTCTGAGTTGGCCATCCGGTGAGCGGGTAAGAACCGAGACGGACCTGACCCCCTGGCGCGGCAAACGGGCTTCGGCCGGACGCTTGCCTCCCCGAGGGTTCCCACGGTCCAATCGTTTCGCAGGATAAGGGCCGACCAGCTAAGGTCTTTACTTCTTTAAACTGGCTATTTGGCCCATCATCCCCTATATGCTGGCGGACCGCTCTTTGAGAGGCGGTTCTACGTTTTGCTGATCAATGGAAAGGTGTCTTATGAAGGACGCGACTCCGCGCCACGACTGGACGACCGAAGAAGCCCTCAAGCTTTTCGACCTGCCGTTCAACGATCTTCTGTTTCAGGCCCAGGGCATCCATCGCGCCAATTTCGACCCAAACCGGATTCAGATGAGTTCGCTGTTGAGCGTCAAGACCGGCGGCTGCGAGGAGGACTGCAACTACTGTTCTCAGAGTGCTTCGCACGAAACCGAGCTTAAGGCTTCGAAAATCGTGCCGCTTGAAGAAGTGGTTTCGGCAGCCAAGGATGCCAAAAAGGCCGGGGCGACGCGGTTCTGCATGGGGGCGGCTTGGCGCAACCCGAAAGAGCGCGATATGCCGAAGATCGTCGAGATGGTCAAAGCGGTTAAGGAATTGGAGCTGGAGACCTGCGTGACCCTCGGGTTCGTCTCGCCAGAACAGGCCAAAGAACTCAAAGACGCCGGACTCGATTACTACAATCACAATATCGACACCTCCGAAGAGCACTACGGCAACGTGGTTAGCACCCATACGTTTAAAGACCGTATGGATACCCTTTCCTTGTTGCGCGATTCATCAATCAAGCTGTGCACTGGCGGTATCGTTGGGATGGGTGAAACCCGGAAGGATCGAGCCAATATGCTCCGCGCTCTGGCAACTCTGCCCAAGCATCCTGAAAGCGTGCCGATCAACATGCTGGTCGCTATCGAAGGGACGCCATTTAGCGACCTCGATAAGCTCGATAGTTTCGAATTAATCCGGACCATTGCCGTTGCCCGGATCATGATGCCTGAATCATACGTTCGCCTCTCGGCAGGCCGCCAGGAATTGAACGACCATGCCCAAAGCCTTTGTTTCCTGGCGGGCGCCAACTCGATCTTCTGCGGTGACAGGCTTTTGACCACGGGGAATGCGGCAACGGATGCCGATCAAGCCTTGTTCGAAAAGTTGGGGCTGGAACCCGAACAGCATTTCGAAGGAAAAGTCCAACCTGCTGAAGACCTTGCTGAAACTGGCTAAATATAACGCCAAGATCCAACAAAAAAGGGGACCGAACCGCGCGCCATTTCCCTAAGGTGTGGAATAAAACGATCAAACCCGCTGTAGGTAAGACTTACGGCGGGTTTTCGTTGGAATGAAATCGTTACAACGGGTCATCCCAATATCTATGGGGAAGTTCCGGTATGCTTGCTTTCTGGATTTCTATTCCTGCTCATTTAGCCATTCGCGGACCTCAGGAATTATGAGAGCGATTTCCTTAATGTTGTTTTTCAATTCTTCCACGTCGGGAGAAGGCTGGATGTTGCCGGTTGGTCCGGGATATCGGAACCGGGTATTGTAGGATGAGAACTTGTCGAATGACGCAAGGTCGGCCTCCCAGAGATGATCGTCGGGTAGAGCTTCGACGATTTGTCCGATGTCATGGGAAGTCCTTTTGAAATCAGCCCCTTCCTGCTTCAGTACAGCTTTAACTACCTTTTCTGCAGCTTGTCCTACATGGAAAGAAGCATCATGAGGCAAGTCGGGAAGTAGCTTACGAGCGGCCTCGAGATCTCTTTCTGCAATGATGAGCAGGGAGACTGATTCTTGATCAGGCGGCATTTTGCCGCCTGCGTTTCGGTGATTCGTAAAGCGTGACACCTTCGGTGTTTGCTGCATGGATGATCGTGCCGGGGAAGCTGTCTGCCTTTTCCCAATCACTGACGGAGCAAGGGATGACGTCCGTGGCAACACCTGAACCGACAAGAGGCTTGCGGACGGCAAGATAGGGATCCGTCATCTTGGCAATTTCGTCATCTTCCATGATCACCAGCAAATCGAAATCACTGCGAGGTTTAAAATCGCCTCGCGCCCGTGAACCAAACAAGACGATCATTTCTGGGTGTAGATCGGCGACAAGTCTCGATTTGATAAATTTGCGAACGGCGGCTTCGTTGATGAAGGGGCCGCACGCATTCGGCTCGAATTTTCCTGAATCAGGCTCGCCGATCACTTTGAGTAAGCGTCCGACGATTTCCGGATGCTGTTTTGCTTTTGCGATGATGCGCCGGATGTCCGATTGCATTTCTTCAGGGATGCGAAACGTCGCGACGGGGGTGTTGGCCATCTGATACCACCTCTGCAATTTATGTAATACACTATGTAATACACTTTACGGAATTGTCAAGCATCGTCGATACCGGAATTTCACTTCTTAAGTGACTCCATTTTTTGGAGAGACCCGGCATCCTATGCCAAAGAAAAGAGCGGCATGCCAAGCCTGCAAGCCGCTCTTAATTCATCCCACTTTAAGTGAACCCCTAGCTCGTTTTAAAGGGGGGGCCACACTATAAGAAAATGGCGTGGACCGAACCGGCCCCTTTTTTTATTCCTGATTATTCCCTTAGAAATTCAGGGAAATATCCCGATGAATTGAGAGGCAGCTAGCGATATCTCCAGCCTGATCGTCTGTCAGGCGTTCCTGTGAACGCAGCCCGATGGTTTCCTTGATGGCTTCGTCATATTCTTTCAGGCCGGTTGAGAGCAGGTCGCGGGCCTTAGTGCGCCAGGCCATTTCTTTGGCGAAAATGTCCAGTGCTTTGGCTAGTTCCTTGTGAGCCTGTTCTGGATCGTACTTTTTGCCTCTCAGCGCCCGACGAGCTTTTGAGATATTCGATTTTATGGGGCTAGCTCCAGCGACGCCGCTGAACTGGCTTTCAACAGCCTGGATCGCTTCAATAGC